>JABMQG010000281.1 GCA_013203365.1 Planctomycetota bacterium
ACCACGCCGTTGGCGTGGCAGGCTCTGCTTGTCCCGCGTTCCGCGGGATTGGGGCGTTGTTTCCGCCGGAGGCGGATCCGCCTCTGGCAGACAAGTTGCGGCGAAGCCGCCTAATTCAATTTTCTTTTACCCGAACTCTATGAGCGTCGTTAGCAATTTACCACAGCCCCCCCACGGGTTCAATCCCGGAACCTTTTCCTGGACTTGACCCGAGTGAAGCGTGCAGGAATATTTAAATGAATGATTGCTTTTCAAGGTGGATATGGTATCTTCAATTTCATGAAGGCCGAAGAACTCAAAGGCATTATCCACTCAGATCCTGAGATTATGGGCGGCACACCCGTCTTTGTGGGAACGCGTGTCCCGTTGCAGAATCTGATTGACTATCTTGAAGGCGGCGAGTCCATCGAGGACTTTCTGGACGCGTTTCCATCCGTACGGCGCGAGCAAGTCATTGGCGTGATCGAAGCCGCCAAACTGGAGATTCTGGAAACAGTCTGAACCACATCACACCTTGCCACTCATACCACAAGTGCTCGTCCTGCTGTCGACGTTGAAGCCCGGCCAAGTGGTTGATCTGCATCCATGAGATAAAATCGTCAGGGCGATACAGCCACAAAATGCAACGGCTGGACAATACGACGGTTCTGGTTCAGCTTGGGTCGATGTCATAGCCGACGGAAAACGCCTTGCTGGGCTAAAATCTCGTCATCAGGGGTCATCAGATGCTCAGCGACAACGTCATGCCGGCCAACAACAACGTATCATGAATTCGCCCTGGCTCCCCGCTTGACAAACCGCCGGTTGTTTGCTGGGATACCGGTATGAACGCGCGCATTGAGATTATCCAGGGCGATATCACGCAACAGGACGTGGAGGCCATCGTCAACGCGGCTAATACGACCCTGTTAGGTGGAGGCGGTGTGGATGGCGCCATTCATCGCGCGGCCGGGCCCGAACTGCTGGACGAATGCCGGTCCTTGCGTGGATGTGCGACCGGCGCCGCCAAAATCACGCGGGGTTATCGGCTGACCGCCCAATGGGTCATCCATACCGTGGGTCCGGTCTGGCAAGGCGGCGATCACGATGAGGATGCCCTGCTGGCAGGCTGTTACCACCAATGTTTTTCGCTTGCAGAATCGCATGGAATTGCCACAATAGCCTTCCCATCAATTAGTACCGGGGCATACCGGTTCCCGGTGGAACGCGCGGCGCGTATCGCTTTATCAGAAACCCGCCGCTTCCTGAAAACCAACCGGACATTGCGCAAAGTGGTGTTTGTGTGTTTCAATGCAATGACCTATGACTGTTATCAACGGTTCGCGGCCGAGGCGGAAAAACCTGTGAACAGTGAGCAGTAAGCGGTGAGCGGTATAATCAGAGGTCAGAGCCTCAACGATCAGAAAAAAGTCGGGCTTGCCCACCGTAGTTCGCCACGGCAAACGAAGGTGGGCAAAGGAAACGAATAAGAGCGGCAAACGGAAACAGCAGACCGGGGCGGCGGCGCCGTTCCGGCGCAGGAGGAGCTATGAGCAAAAAAGTGATTTACGCATTCATCATTCTCGGACTGACAGCGCTGGTGCTGGTCTTCAACTCGATGGGCACCAGCCGTAATGTGACCGTGGACCTGATCTTTACCACCGTGACGGCCATCAAATCCCTGGTTTTCTTCGGCTTCATCGTGGTCGGCGTGCTTATCGGCGTGCTCGTGAAATAGCTTATGGAGTCCACCGTCATCGCCGAAGTGGAACGGCTCTTGGACGATTTGGGAGCCAAGCTTCCTTCCAACCGGCAGGTTCTGATTCTGCTCCACGATTATCCGGATCCGGATGCCCTGGCCTCTGCCGCGGCTCTGCACCTGCTCCTGAAGAAACGCTGGAGCCTGAAGAGCCGGATTATGTTCAGCGGCATAGTCTCCCGCGCTGAGAACCGGGAACTGCTCCGGCATTTCAAGTACAAGTGGGTTGCTCCCCATCAATGGCGCGGCCGGCATCATATCCCCACGATTTTTGTGGATACGGCACCCTGGAGCGGTAACGTCACGGTGCCGCCGTTCGCCCAGCCGACCGGCGTGTTCGATCATCACCCCCCCGGCAAACGGAAAATTCCCCCCGCCCTTTTTGTCGACCTCAGCCCCGCGTTCGGGGCCATGGCAACGCGGCTGGTGGAATGCCTGATCGTGGCCGGAATCCCCCTGCCGAAATGGCTGGCCTCGATTATGGCCTATGCGATCACGACGGAAACATGTGATTTCACCCGTCAGGCATTGGCCCGGGACCTGGAAGCTTATACATCCTTGCTGGCCCAATGCAACTTGAAGATCCTAGGGAAAATTAAAAACGCTTCTCTACCGCGCGCTTATTACGGCTATCTGGCCGAAGCCGTCCACAACGCTTCGACCTATGGGCGCGTGTCCTGGACACACCTGACCGCGGTGTCCCAGCCGGAAATCGTCGCGGAAATCGCTGACCTGCTCCTGCGCATAGAACGGATCACCTGGGCCTTTTGCACGGCATTCACGGAAGACCGGCTGATAATTTCCCTGCGGAGTGAACTGCCTTATGTGAACTGCGCACGGCTGTTAAGGTTCTTGATCGGGAAGAAGGAAGGCTCGGCCGGCGGCCACGGCCAGACAGCCGCCGGCTATGTGAATGTATCAGGCCTCGCGCCCGCAGAACGGGAAAAACACCGTGACGCGCTGGTGAGCCGGCTGGTTACGGCCATCGAGGGCCGATCCGGAGAAACCGCCAAGCCCCTGATCGCTCCCTTATCCGACACATCCGCCGCTCCAGCGCTAAAGACTTCCAAATCATCAAGCTGAGCTGACTGCCAATGCGCCTCACGGAACCGGCGCATACC
>JABMQG010000282.1 GCA_013203365.1 Planctomycetota bacterium
ACCTTGCCGGTTTCATAGGCCGCCAACGCCCGCTCCCGTGTTCCTTGTGATGCAATGCCCATACTTACTACATCGGATATGTTGCATCATAAACGTTAGACGCTCTAGTCGGGTCCAGTCGCCTGGACCGGCGAACCTGAACTTCTGTTTCGCCCGAGCGGCGGGTTCCTTCGGGGGCCCGCCGCTCGGTCTGCGCCTTACACCTATGGCGCACGTTGCCTGGTCCTTGGCGGTGGTGGTATTGACCGCCACGTCGTTGGCATCCTTTGCCGAGTCGTCGGAGTTGAAGGCGCGTTTCCAGACTGAAGGCCCTTGTCACGAGGCAGCGTTCCCTTCTCGCTGCGCCGAGGGGGGAAAAGCGGCTTAAGGGTGCCGCCGTCCGCATCAGAGGTCGCCGTAAACCCGGCCCGATGCCGAAGGCCTCCAGCAGCCGGTTCTCTCGGCTTCGCATGCGGTCGGCCTGGGTAGTGGTGTGGTCGTCGTAGCCCATCACGTGCAGCAAACTGTCTATATGCTGCTCCCCTCGATGCGCCCGTCTTTCATGTACAAGATGCGATCGGCGCACTCGGCGGCCGCGGGAGAGTGGGTGATCATCACAATCGTCTGACCGGAGGCGTTTACGCTTCGGAACAGGCCCAGCAAGGACTCCGCATTGGCTGAGTCCAAAGACCCCGTCGGCTCGTCGGCCAACAAGATGCTCGGCCTGTGTGCCAGCGCTACAGCGACGGCCACCCGCTGATGCTCACCCACCGACATTCGGGTACATTTGCGCTTAGCCACGTGTGCCACACCCATGCGATCCAACCAAGCGAGTATCTCGGCCCTGTCTGCCTTAAGCCCACGAATACGCAGGCTGATGGCAATGTTGTCGCGCGCGCTTACCGAACTCAGCAGGTTGAACCGCTGGAAAACGAAACCCACCACCCGGCGCCGCATCCGGGTTCGGTCAGACTCGCTGGCCGCCAAGACGTCCCGGCCTTCGATTTCCAGCCGGCCGGTGTCTGGCCGACTCATCAGCCCTAGTATGTGCAGTAGCGTGCTCTTGCCGCACCCGCTGGGACCCATAACCGCCACAAACTCGCCCCGTCTGACCGACAGTGCCGCCCCATGCAGCACTTCATTACGCGCCGGCGGCCGGCCGTAACTCTTACTCAGGCCCTCGCCTCGAAGAATGGTCCCGTTTGTGATCATGACAACTGCTTAAAAAAGTGCTTATAGAAGCCAATACACCCGATGTAATTCCGCGTTATTACTTGAGTACGGATCACAATTCGTGAACCGCCCGTTGCCCTCGGCAATGTTGGCGGCGATGGACAGAGCGGCACGGTTGAGTTGATCGGCCAGGAAGAAGTAACCACGTGGAAATCCCTTCGTCAGGGTGCAGACTGAATCGGCAAACGCGACGGCTTTCTGGTAGACCAGCAGTTTCTCAAATGCGAAGGACATGGCCACATTCTAACGGTAAGAGAGTAGAAAGTAGAGAGTAGACCGCGGAGAGCATCTACCGCAAGTTGGTAGCCAACCGTTGGTTTGGGTTTTGCCGCTTTTCTCTACTTTCTTCTTTCTACTCTCTCCGCTCTAGTGAAAAGGCCCGCAGGCGGGCCTTTTCACTACACCCGAGAGGATTCGAACCTCCAACTTCGGCTTTAGGAAAGCCGCACTCTATCCTGTTGAGTTACGGGTGCAAGCGGGTCCGACTGATAAACCATCCGCCATCCACCACGGATTCTAACAATCCCCGATTCGCCCGACAAGCCTGCCACCAATCGATTTCCACATCCAACCTCGCCGAGCCGCGGCCTTCGATGGCTAGAACCAGCGGGTCCGGAACTAGGCGGCACTACCCCATGACGCGTTAGCATAATAATTCTCTTCCCCCTCAGGCCCCGGTTATCGCAACCGAATGGGCTCGTCCGCAGACCTTTATTTCGATTGACGATTGCCAACCATCGGCCGGCAAGCGTAAATTACGCCGTTAATGGCCAAGCTTCATTCCAGATTGTCTGCAGATCGCTTGCGGTACTTGCCGGGCGGCCCATACTGGGCACGTACCCAGGAACCGCTCAACTGCCTGGTTTTCATCCTGCCCATCGTTGTCGCCTACGAGATAGGCGTCGCGACAATAGGCACCGACCTGCTGGCTCGCAACCAAATGCAGAATTTCCTCTCCCGATTCGGCGCTACGGCCCAGCACCTCCCGGCCGCGCTGGTCATCACGGTCCTTCTGGCCTGGCACGTGCTTTCAAGACGACGCTGGCGGGTTGATGCCACGGTGCTGGTGGGAATGTTGCTGGAGTCCGCACTGCTGGCATTGCCCCTTTTGTGCATCGGCCTGCTGAGCCAACGGCTGGCCGTAGCGGCAGCTATGGCTACGCCGACAATGCCCGGCAGTGCCCTCACAGGAGAGT
>JABMQG010000283.1 GCA_013203365.1 Planctomycetota bacterium
GAAATAGGGTTTTCGGCGCATGACCGCAACAGGTTGAAGCATACCTACAATGTTTCCAAGGCAGTGACCCTTTATGGCGGTGCAGAACTACGAGGAAAATCGGTGCCCTGCCAGGCAGGATAGCCACGATAAGCCGTTGGGCCAAATACTCTTAGATGAGGGTAAACTTTCTGCGGCCCAGCTGGACGAGGCCCTGTCCGCCCAGGGCGAGCGGGACGAGCGGCTCGGGCAGATCCTCTGCCGGTTGGGCTTCGTCGACCGGGAGGCGGTTCGACAGGCCCTGGCAGAGCAGGCCGGATTGCCACGGGTAGATGTTGCCTCCTGCATAATCGACCCGGCGGCCCTGGCGGCCGTGCCGGCGGAAATGGCCTTCCGCTATAAGGTCCTGCCGCTGGCAGTCCACAACCGCACACTTTCCCTGGCTATGGCCGATCCGTTCGACCGCATGGCGGTGCAGTCACTACGCGTTCTCACCGGCCGACTCATCCAACGGCACTATTGTCCAGAGGCCGAGCTGCTCGAGCGAAGCCGGCGGGCCTACGGCTCAAGCGTCGCCAGGATGATCGCCGAGATGGGGGCTGCGCCCGCGCCGGCACTCGGCGACGAAGAGCAACTTACCCACCAGCTCCAGGAAATGGCACGCGAGCCGTCTATCGTAAACCTGGTGAATCTGGTCATACTGGAAGCGATCGAGTCCCGCGCAAGCGATATTCACGTCGAGCCGTTCGAGAACGACATCAGGATAAAGTACCGCATCGACGGCATCCTCCACGAAACGCCGCCGCCGCCGAAGCAGATGCAGCCGGCCATCGTATCGCGAATCAAGATCATGGCCGGCATGAACATAGCCGAGCGCTTTGTCCCGCAGGACGGGCACATCACGTTCGCGGCGCCAAAGGGCAAGATCGACCTTCGCGTGGCGACGGTGCCGACGGTCTTCGGAGAGTGCGTAGTGATGAGACTGCTCGACCGGGCCACCGCACTGATTGATATGGAGGGTTTGGGCCTCAGCCAAACCTGCATGAAGCAACTCGCCCACCTGCTGGATAGGCCGCACGGCATAGTGCTCGTGACCGGCCCGACCGGCAGCGGAAAGACCACCACGCTGTACGCTGCCCTGAACAAGATATACACACCGGAAAAAAAGTTCATCACGATTGAAGACCCCGTCGAATACCAGCTCGACGGGATCAACCAGATGCCGGTCAACCGCAAGAGAGGGTTGGAATTCGCCAACGGCCTGCGGGCGATCGTCAGGCAGGATCCCGATATCCTCATGGTGGGGGAGATTCGCGACCGCGAGACGGCCGACATCGCCATCCGCAGCGCACTGACCGGCCACCTGGTATTCTCCACGCTGCACACGAACGACGCGCCGGGGGCCGTCACCCGGCTTGTGGACATGGGTGTTGAACCGTATCTGCTGGCCTCCTCGCTTGAAGGCGTGCTTGCACAGCGGCTGGTGAGGACCATCTGCCCGCACTGCAAGGCCGCTCACAGCCCGGACGCACATTTGCTTCGTCGAATAGGTCGCCGCCTTGGCAACGGTACCGATGGGGCGTTTTTCCAAGGTCGTGGGTGTCGGCACTGCCGACAGACCGGCTACATAGGTCGGGTGGGAATTTTCGAGGTGCTGCGCATCACGGCGGCGGTCCGGCAAACCGTCGCCGCACGCGGCACAATAGCAGAAATAGTTGCCGCCGCCGGCGACGACTATCGACCTATGCGAGAAGACGGCTTCCAAAAGGCAGCCGGGGGCGTCACCACACTTGAAGAGGTCCTCCGTGTTACCCAGGACACGCAAACCGAGGAGGCCCTGACTTAAAAAACATTGAACAGGATCGAAAGAAGCATTGCATTGAGACAGGCGATCAGCAAATGGGGCCTTTGGCGTTTGCTGGTGAGCCGCAATCTTGATAGGCCGTGTCGTCCTCATGGGGTGGCTACGGGTGAACTGGCGGAATAATGTACATGCCAAGCTACGCCTACAGTGCGTTAGACGCAAATGGCCAGCCTATAACCGGCGAGGTGGCCGCTGACGGCCAGAGCGAGGCCATCGCAATCCTGGCCGACAAGAGCGTTTTCGTGACGGATATCGCCGCGGTGGGCCAATTTCGCCCCGCCAAAGGCAAAAAAACGTCCTTGGCGCTCGGCCTGCCATTTCGTCGGCATCTTCGCCCTCGCAGTCGGACCGCTATGCTCAGACAATTGGCCACGGCCCTGCAGGCCGGGCTGCCACTGCTGTCGGCCTTGCGAGTCGTCCATGAACAGGCCGAAAGCGGCGCCTTGCGGTCCCTGATGGGCCAGCTGGCCGAGTCCGTTCAGGCGGGCCAGCCGCTCTCGGACGCCATGGCCGAACATCCGCGGGAGTTCTCGCAACTGGAATCGAGCATGGTCCGAGTGGGAGAGACGGCAGGGGCGCTTGATGAGGTGATGGGCTACATCTGCGACTTCGCCGAACGGGACGTGGAAGTCCGCGAGAAGATTCGCTCCGCCGCCGCCTACCCGGCCTTTGTGTTGGCGCTGGCGGTGGTGTCCATCGTTGTCATCGTGACGCTTATCCTGCCCCGGGTCATTGCCTCCGTAACCGAGGCCGTCGGCTCGGCCGCCTTGCCCGGCCCGACCAGATTCCTCCTGGCGGTCAGCGAGTTCTCTAGGGCCTATTGGTGGCTGGCAGTGATCATCATGGCGATTGGAATTTGGGCCTTCCGCGCTTGGCTCAAACTCCCGAGGGGGCGCTTGGCGTTCGATACCTTCAAGCTGCACCTGCCTCTGTTAGGCCCGGCGATCCGGCGAATCGCGGTGGCGCGATTCGCTCGGACGCTGGGCACGCTCAGCGCTGCGGGTATTCAGATACTCGAGGCCCTGCACGTACTGAGGGATACACTCGGAAACGAAGCGCTGGCCCAAAAGGTCGACGAGGCGGCGGCCGGTATCACGCAGGGCCAGTCGATCGCCGAGCCACTCCGGCTGACAGGTCAGTTCCCCCCGTTGCTTATCCAGGTGATCGCCATGGGCGAAAAGACCGGCCGCCTGGACGATCTGCTGCTAAAAACCGCCGACGCCTATGAAAAGGAAACCGCCGCGGCTATCGCGCGCGTCATGACCGTCTTGCCCGCGATTATGATCGTTATGCTTGCGCTGGTGGTCGCGTTTATACTGGCAGCCGTCCTGCTTCCGATCGTGGAGATGCAGACCGCATTGCCGGGCATCTGAGGACATGGATGATGAAGGGATCGAACATGTATCGAAAATCGCAGCACCGGCGCTGCCGAAGCGCATTCACCATGGTTGAAATTCTCGTTGTGGTCATCATTATTGCCGTACTGGCGACCATGATCGTGCCCAAGTTCTTCGGGCGGGTCGCGGCGGCCAAGCAGAGCATGGCAAAAGTGAACCTCGGGAAGGTCGAAGAAGCCATCGATTTATTCAACTACGATTACGATCGGTTTCCAGAGGACCTCGACGAACTGGTTTCCGGACCGGCCGACGTCCCGGAAGAAAAACGCAATGCCCCCACGATCAAGCGAAAGAACCTGCTGGACCCTTGGGAACGGCCTTTCCTGTATAAAAACCCCGGCGACCACGGGACCTACGACCTCTACAGCCTGGGCGCCGACGGCCAGGAAGGCGGCGAGAAGGAAAATGCCGACATCGTCAACTGGGACGAATAACGCCTTCACCTTGGTGGAGTTGATCGTCGTGATCGCCGTCATTTCGGTGCTGGCGACGATGGCTATCCCGCCCCTGGCCAGTGCAGCCGGCGAAAGGCAGCTGCGCGTCTCCGCGCGTCGCCTGCTGGTGACGGCCCGCTACGCCAGGGACTTCGCCGCCACTCACCGCCGAATGTGCCGGCTGCTCATCGACCAGCGGCAGGGGCGATACGCACTGTTCCAACAGGCCGACCCTCGGCAAGGCGGCGATGAGTATCACCCGCTGCACGCCGGCATCGGCGGGCCCGAGCGGTTGGCTCATCCGCTGCGGTTTGCCAAGGTCTTGATCGAGCCGCGATCGCTCCGCGAAGCCAGCAGACCACCAGGCGACTGCATCACTTTCGACGCCTTCGGCCAGGCCGACCCGGCCGTCGTGGCTATTACCGACGGACGAAGGAGCTATTCCATCCTGATAGAGCCCGCCACCGGACGCGCCCGGCTGGCAGAGGGCATCGCCGAGAAGACCCCTGACGATCGAGTGGACCTGGATGGGTAATCTACACCGCCGCAATTGTGGGGGGTTCACGCTTGCCGAGGCCCTGGTGGCCGGCGTGATATTGGCTATCTCGTCGGCCGGCCTGGGAATGATCGTCACAGGCGGCATGCGATCGCTGTCCCGGGCCAGGCAGTATCAGCAGGCGGCGGAACTGCTGGACCGGATTCTTACGCGCATCGACCTGATCGGCCCAGCCAGGCTGCTGGCAGAGGGCCCCACCGAAGGAACCATAGATACCCCGCACGGGCCGTGGGCCTGGAAGGCGATAATCGACACCCGGCCGGAGGGCTGCCTCTACGACGTAACCGTCAGCCTCACTTGGTTGATGCCCGCCGGCCAGCGGCAATCGGTGCAGGCCCAAACCTTCCTGAACGACCCGCCGGGTGCGAGATCAGCCGAACTGAAATGGGATGACCTATGACCGCTACGCCGAGACAGACGGGCGTTACACTCGTTGAGCTCATCGTGGCGACGACCGTGACGGTTCTTGTCGCCGGCTCGACGGTGGCCATCCTGCGAAGCTGCGCAGCGGCCAGTCAAAGGGCCGATCTACAGACAAGCGCCCAGGCAGAGGCGAGAGCGGCCGTGCAGGCGATAGCAACTGCCATTCGAAACGCGTTTCGCTCGCCGGACGGCTCGGAGTTTCTCCAGGGAATCGACGGCCAGCGCGACGGTCGACCGGCCGATCGGATCAGGCTGTTCACTGTCAGCCGCAAGACCGTTCGCCCCAACCAGCCGGAATCGGACGTCGTAGAATGCGAGTTCTTCCTGGGCGAGCCGGTCCCAGGCGCCCCTTCGGCACTGATGCTCCGGACGGACCCGACCCGCAACAGACCGCCGGACGGCGGGGGGGTAGTCGAACGAATCGCGGAAAACGTCGTGGCCCTTGACCTGACCTACTATGACGGCCTGTCCTGGTGCCAAGAGTGGGATGGGACCAAACGCCACTGGCCGCTGGCGGTGGCCGTCAAACTGGCCGTCGCGACGGATGGGCAAGCGGGCAAAGCACAGGGCAAAACCTTGACCGTCAGCCGAATGGTCAACTTCCCCTACTTGAACCCGGGCCAAGGTGACAGCCAATGACGGCAGTAACCACACAAGTCTGCCGCCTTCGTAAGGGCTTCGCGTTGATTGCGGTGATGTGGGTAGTCATCATTGCCGGCTTGATGCTGCTGGGCGCGCAAAAGGCGATCCGGGTGAACCTGGCGACGGCCTACAACGAACTGGCGGCAGTGCGGGCGCATTGGCTGGCCAGGGCGGGGGTAGAGCAGGCCATGGCCGTCCTGACCGACGACGGCGGCGCAGCCGACGGTGCGACCGACCAGTGGTACGCGGACGAGCAGTCGTTCCGGCGTGTCCGGTTGGCAGGCGGTGAGTTCTCCGTCACCGCTCCGCCGGGTGAGGCCGACGAGCCGACCACGCCGCGATTCGGCCTGATCGACCTGTGCGGAAGGCTCAACGTCAACACAGCCGACGAAAACCAGTTGACGGCCCTGTGCGAACTGGCCCCCTGGCAGGTCAGCTCCATTCTCGACTGGCGCGACGGCGACGACGAGGCCAGGTCAGGCGGGGCGGATGGACTATACTACGAAAGGCTGCGGTTCGGCTACCTGATCCGCAACGGGTCGCTGAAGACTGTCGACGAACTGCGTCTCGTTCACGGAATCGATCAGCAGGCATTCTACGGCGAAGATACCAACGGCAACGGCACTCTCGACGTCAACGAAAACGACGGAAGCAAGTCGTTCCCCGACGACAACGCCGACGGCCGACTGACCACCTCACTGGCGGGCCTGACTACCGTCTATTCCTACGAGCGAAACCGCGACGCCGGCGGAGGTGAACGAGTCAACGTCAATACCGCAGACAAGACGAAACTTGTCGAACGTTTCAACTTTACCGACGCACTGGCCGACGCCGTCACCAAATACCGCTCGTCGAGCAAAAGCCAGACTTCCGCCCAGCCAGGCCAAGGCCAAGGAAAAGCATCGAACCGCTTCAACAGCCTTATGGACCTGCTTCAGGTAAAGGCCAGCAATACTACTTCACAGCAAGGCGACGAAGCCGGCAAGGTCAAGGAAATCACCGTCAAGTGGCTCGCCGATCATCTCGACGCGCTGACGCTGACCGACGACGATCGCCTGGAAGGACGAATCAACGTCAACACCGCGCCCATGGCGGTTCTCATGACGCTGCCGAAGATGGGCTCCGCCACGGCCGGTGCCATCGTCCGCCGCAGGCAGACCGGAGCCGGGCCGTTTGAGAGCGTCGGCGAGCTGTTTACCGGCAATTCGATCAGCGAAGAGCAGTTCAAGGCCTTCGCCGAAAGCCTGACGGTCCGCAGCGGCGCGTTTGAGATTCGCAGCTCGGCCGTCACTGCGTTGGGAATTCGCCACGAAATCGTCGCGGTAGTGGACCGCGGCGCACAACCCATGAACATACTCTATTGGTACCAAAGCCAGTGACCGTAAAAGAACAAAACGAAGTTGTCTGGGGCGTGGAATTCGGAAGCTCGGGCGTGCGGGCAGTCCGACTCAGACGCACCCCAGAGGGTTTTTTAAGTGTAAGTGTAGAGGTCTGCCGGGAAGCGGACCTGAACCGGCGATGGGACATCGCCCCATCTCTTGCCGAGGCGGTAGCTCATCTGGGAGTAGAAGCCCTCACCGAGCCGGTTATCGCCTGCATCAGCGACGAGTTGGTCCTGTACCGTTCTATGTCGTTGCCGGATGCCGACCCCGCCGCCACGGCCAAGATGGTCGCCGGACAGCTCGAGGTGATGATCCCAAACCAGACGGATAAATTCGTTTCCGGTTTTCTCAGCGGACCGGACCCGTGCAAGGTCGGCCACCGCCGGGTTCTGCTGTGCGCGGCCAGGCGAGACGCCGTTACCGAAGTATACTCCGCTTGCCGACGGATGGGCAGGGGTCCCGACGCCGTTGTGCCGTCGATCCTGGCGCTGGCGACAGTCTGGCTGCAATTGGGCCGGGACGACGATAGGCCGATCGCACTGCTCGACGTGGGCGCCAGGTGCTCATGCCTGGCCGTGCTGAACGCCGGTCAGGTCGTCAAATGCGCCGTCATCGACCAGGGCGGTGACCACTGGACCGAGTTGATCGCCGAAAAACTGAACATAAGCCTCCAACAGGCCGAGCAGCGAAAGTGCCAGTACTCGGGCAACCCTTCAGCCGCACAGGACGACCCACAGGTGTACGGCTGCATAGAACGGGCGATGGCGGATTGGTCGCGGCAGCTTAGGGAGGCCTACCGCCACTGCCTCGAATCCCTGCCAAGCCAGTGCCGGCCGGTCCTGTGCATTCTGTTCGGCCGATCGGCTATCATGCCCGGCCTGGCCGAGCTGGTCGCTTCCTCGCTGAACGTCGAGGTCCGCCAAGCAAGTGCGCTCGGGCGACTGGAACTGCCTGAGGGCGTGGAGTTCGAGTGGGTTGCCCCGGCCATTGGCGCTGCAATGTGTGCTATGGGCCTTGACGCCAATGTGGTAGACCTTGCACCTGTATCAAAACCCCGCCGCGGGCAAGTGAAAAAATGGCGCCAGTGGGCCGCGCTGGCTGCGTGGGCCTTGGTGGCCCTGTTTGCCATGTACGGACTGGACGTAAGAAAAGCCGATAAATTGGACCGGACACTCTCGGACCTCCAGGGGAAGGCCGCTGGCCAAGGAGGGCTTGATCGTCGATTGTCCATTGGGGCGTACCTTGAATCGGGCGGGCCGCCGCCGTTGGCCGTGCTGGATCGGCTCTCCGGCACACTGCCGGACCAGGCCCAGATGTTGAGCCTCAATTACACTCGCTCGGACGAATCGGCCGACGTGGTCATCGGCGCGATCCTGCCAAACGAGAAGGACCTGCCCTCCTTGCTGGAAAAACTCGGCCGAATGGGCGACGCGGATCTCAAGAGCACCCGCCCGGAAAAGAAACAGTGCCGGTTCGAAATCCATCTGACACTCGGCCGATCGCTGAAACCCGCCTCCCGACCGGCTGTGCCGGCGACGCAGCCGGCGACGCAGCCGACGACACAGCCGGCGACTCAGCCGGCGATAATAAAGCCCGTCAGCCAACCGTCGACGGCACCGGCGAGTTCGCCCGCCCGGCCCGAAGCCGAACAGTCCGGACCCGGGCAAGGAGGCCAATCATGAAGAAGCTGAGCCGACCGGACAAGCGAGCGATCGTATACGGCGCCGTCGTACTGGCGGTGATCGTGGCGGCCAGATTGGCCTTTGTCCCCTGGCTGAACGGCTGGGGCGACGCGCGAACGCGCATCGCGACCGCTCAGTCGCAAATAGACGAACTGGCCGGAAAGGCCCGACGCGCCTCTGGGCAGCGCAGCCGATTGGCCGAGGCCTACGGACCGGCGGCAGGCAAGGAGCTGACCGATCTGCGGGATGCTCAAAGAGGGTTGCTGAAGGTGGCTCAGGATATCTTCAAGGCCAACGGTTTTGAGGTCGCCAGCGGGTACGATCCCCAGCGGCCACGACAGGTGAAGGGTCTGGCCGGCGTGCAATTGGTGCCCATGCAGGTTCGGGGCACATGCAAACTGCCACAGCTTGTCAAATGCCTCACTGAGATGAGAAAAGCACCGACACTGGTCTTCGTGGACCGCCTGACGATCGAAAACGACGCGAAAAAGCCTGGGCAACTTACAGTGACAATGACGCTGGCGACGCTGGGCGAACTGCGGAGGGCCCGGTCATGACGATATCGAAAGATCACCTCGTCCGGTTCGCCCCGTGGGCCCTGGCCGCGACGGCGGCGGTGCTGACGGTCTGTGCCGGAGTATCACTGGCCGGCAGGGACAGGTCCGTCAGGGGGGCTGTTGACGCAGTCGATCGCTACGCGGCGGGTCTACCAGGCCAGAATCAGCCGGCGGATAATTCCAACCCCAAAACCAAGGACAAGGCAAAGGACAAGGCAAAGGACAAGGCAAAAGAAAAACCCGCAGACGGGACCGATAAGGCCACCTCCGCGATGGACGAGCAGGCGGAGCGGATCGGCAAGCGGAATATGTTCGCTCCCCCTCAGCCGAAGAAGGAGTTCTCCGCGAAGCTGCTCGGTGTGCTGGGAGAGTCGGCATACTTCGACGACTGGAAGGCATGCAAGGTTGGCGACGACCATAACGGCGGAAAAGTAAAGACAATCGGCCCGGATTGGGTGGAAGTGGTTTTCGAGGGCGAAACGAAAAAGCTTAGCGTGTTCGGCCCCGGCGGGGCAGGCCCGGAGGCGGGGCCCTCCAACGGACCGCCTGGGGCGGGCGGGCCGGCTGGGCCGATGCCCATGGGGGCCGGGGCCTCGCCTCGCCCGGGAAAAATGCCGCCAGGGTTCGAACTTACCCCGAAAATGATCGAGCAATTCAAGAGCATGCCGCCGGAGCTCCGCAAGAAGGCCTTGGAGTCAATGCCGGCGGAAATGCGCGAAAAATTGGAAAAAGCACTTTAGAAGTTTTTAGTAACTTTTAGCAAAGGTCAAAGCAATGAAGCCGACAACCCAAACCGTATATACCGTGGCAATCTCCCTGGCACTGATCTTTCTTTGCGCC
>JABMQG010000284.1 GCA_013203365.1 Planctomycetota bacterium
CAGTATTTGCCCGCGCTGCGATCCTGCTGGCTTCCGCCGTAGCCCCGATTGGGATCGAGCAGCTGGTCGAAAAGCAGCACCACGCGTGATGCACTAACGATAAGATCGGTCTGGAGGAAGCTGGGCATGCACTGCCCGCCGTCGCCTTCTGCCCGATAGCAATTCTCGTCCAGCTCCAGGCAGGAGTTCATGGCATACGAGAAAAAACCGTCTCGCTCGGGATTATAGCCATACCGCCCATTGCCGAGACTGGCCTGCGGGCATTGAAAGAAGGTTCCCACACCCGGACGATCGTATAATGCGTGCTCGCGCCACGGTTTCTCGCCGATCAACGGCGGCAGGACGTCCACCCAACCGAACTGATCGGCTGGCCCGTTGTTGCGGTCAAGTCCGTCAATGTGGGGGTAGAAGCGATCGTTGTCCGTTGCGTACAGTTCGAAGGCCAGCCCCCACTGACGAAGCTGATGCTGGCAGAGGACCAGCTGCGCGTAAGATCTGGCCTGGCCAAGGGAAGGCAACATTATCCCCGTCAGCAGCATGATAATCGCCACGACAATCAACAATTCGATTAGCGTAAACCCGCCGCCCTTTGACCATGGCGCAAAGCTCAACCGCTTGGCCGGCCACTGCCTGTCTTGGCGGATGCACGGACGCACTATCAGCCGAAACCCGGCTAAAATCGGATTGAGCTGAGCAGACAACCTATTGCCTTCCTGGACAACTAACTCCTGAGCATTGCAGAAGGCAGAATATAACGCATAACTTGTGGATGGTCAAGAAATAAGTGGAGCAATTCATGATAAATCTGCGCGGACTATTGAGGCGGGCCGACCCGTCGGGATCTCTCCAGCACGTGCCCTGTGCAATCAGGTGCACAGCCTACTGTACTCGGCGAGGCAGTAACGGTTGGTCATGCCGGCGATGTAGTCGCATACCACCTGGTGAAGGCCATCGATTTCGATCCGAGTGGCATAGCGCTCCGGCAGGGCCTGTGGTCGACTAACGAACAGCTCGAACAGGTCGGTCATGCACCTGTCGGCCTCGACGCCTTTGGCGAGGTTGGCCTGGTTGGTGTACACGTTGGAGTGCATGAAATCCTGCAACTGACGCAGGGCCTGGCCGATCGAGGGGCTAAGCCCCACGCATTTGCCCTCCGCGTCTCTGACAGCCTGGCTGTCCGCCAGGCCTGGCTTTGCGAGGTTCGATTGCGTTGCGGCCAGCAGGTCGTCGGCGAGTATGGCCAGCAGCGCCTTGGTCGCGCGGATCTGCTTGTGAATGACGCGGGCGTCGGGGTCGGACCGCTCGGCCAGCTCCCATGCCATCTGCCAAAGCTCCAGCCGGCTTAGTTGCTCCACCGAGATCCAGCCTGCATGCAGGGCGTCTTCAACGTCGGCGGAGGTGTAGGCGATCTCGTCGCAAACGTCCACAAGCTGACCCTCGATGGGGGCCTGAGACCGAATGTCGAACTCGTCGCTTATCGGCGTGTCGTAGCGAGTGGTGTGCTTGGCCAGACACTCCCGCACTACATAGGTCAGGTTCAGCCCGCGAAAGGCCGGATACGGGTGTTCCAGGTAGTCAACGATCCGAAGGGCCTGGCGGTTGTGCTCGAATCGGCCGTGGTCGGCCATCAACTCCGCAAGCACCGCCTCGCCGGCGTGTCCGAATGGCGGATGGCCGATGTCGTGGGCAAGGGCCACCGCCTCGGTCAGATCCTCGTTAACCCGCAGAACCCGCGCCAGGTCCCGGCCGATCTGGGCCACCTCCAGCGTGTGGGTCAATCGCGTGCGGAAGTGGTCCTGCTCGTGCGGCACGAACACCTGCGTCTTGTAGTCCAGCCGACGGAAGGCGGTGCAGTGTATCACACGGTCGCGATCCCTTTGAAAGCACGTCCGGTAGGGGTGCTCGGCCTCTTCATGCCGTCGGCCGCCGCTGGCCCACTCGCCCGTCGCCTGGGGAACCAGCCATTGTCGCTGGTGTTCGATGTACATCTGGCGAGGTGTAGGGACCACGCTACTTGGCCTCCCGCAGCAAGCCCATCTTCTCGGCTTGCTCGCGGAGTTGCCGGTACGTCGCCTCAAGGGCCTGTGGTATCACCCGCACGCCGCTGAAGACTGACATGAAGTTCGTGTCACCCTCCCAGCGGGGTACGACGTGTACGTGCAAGTGGCCCGGCAATCCGGCCCCGGCGCATCGGCCGATATTTAACCCGACGTTGAATCCGTCCGGCTTGACCACCGCGGTCAGCAGCTCCTGGCAGTCGCGTATCGAAGTCATCAGCTCGCACAGACCCGAGGCCGGCACGTCGGTCAGACTACCTACGTGCTCCCGAGGAGCGATCAGCAGATGCCCGCTGTTGTACGGAAAGCGGTTCATTAACGCAAACGTGCCCGCCCCGCGCCACAGCACCAGATTCTCCGCGTCGCTGGCATGCGCGTCACGATAACGGCACAGGAAGCAATCGTCGGCACCATCGGCCAGCTCGCTGATGTACTCCATCCGCCAAGGCGCCCAAAGGTTTTGCCTACGCTCGCTGCTGGGTTGGTTGTCCGCATTCATGCTCCGCTGACTATACCGGCCGGCCCAGACCCTTGCAAGCCGGACAACTCAACCGGCATGTGTCAGGCGGCGGGATTCCGCCAGGGAGCAAGCCGATGGCAGCCTCATTCTTTTATTGGCTCCATGGCCCTTATAGCGAAGAAACATACTCACTCACCCCAGCGCCACGTCCAGTGTCATCATAATGGCGAAGCCCACGAGAAAGCTCATCGTCGCCAGATCGATGTTCCCTGCCCTTTGCGACTCAGGAACCAGCTCCTCCACCACGACGAATATCATTGCCCCCGCCGCAAAGGCCAGGGCATAGGGCAGCATGGCCGTCATCGACAACACCAGCACAGCACCAATTACGCCCGCAATTGGCTCGACAATGGCTGAAAGCTGACCGTACCAGAAGCTCCGGCCTCGGCTCATGCCCTCCCTTCGCAACGGCAGGGCCACAATTGTACCTTCAGGGAAGTTCTGCAAACCTATTCCGATGGCTAACGCAATAGCGGCCCCGATTTGGTTGAGATGCTCCTGGCCGGCCATGACCGCCGCCGCACCGAAGGCCACACCCACGGCCAATCCTTCCGGTATGTTATGGATCGTGATAGCCAGGACCAGCAGTGTGCTACGCTGCCAGGAGGTCTTTGGCCCTTCGGTAATGGCCAGGCCAGGATGCAAGTGGGGTAATATCTTGTCGATCACCCGCAGCGATCCGGCACCGAGTAGAAACCCCACCAGCGGAGGAACCCATTTCAGTGAATCGCCGCAGGACTTCGCGGCCATTTCGATCGAGGGGTCCAGCAGACTCCAGAAGCTGGCGGCAACCATCACGCCGCCGGCCATCCCCAGCGAACAGTCCAGATACTTCTGCGGTAGACCCTTCACAAAAAACACTAATGACGCACCCAGAGCGGTCACCAGCCAGGTGCCGATAGTCGCAATCAGCGCCTGTGTAACGGGATTCAGATCGTAAAACCATGCCATCCGGGTCTCCCTTTGTGCATAGGGCCGCTCTACGATGTCTGGCTAGGGCGAACTGCGGAGGAATACCCCGTCACCTCACGCACGCCCGAGCCACAGCCGGTCCGGGGTGCGACGGTTGATCGCCTAAACTCGGTCTATCACCACTATCGTTTCGTCGTCCGTTTGCCGAGCGCCTTGGCGAAACTCCGCCACTGCCCGGAAAACCGCCTCTGCACAAGTGTCGGGATCGGCGGTGAGGTATTCGTCTACGACGGCATGAAGCCGGTCGTCGCCGAACCGCCCGCCGGCTGGGTTGGCCGCATCTATAATCCCGTCGGTAAACATGACCAGCCGCTCCGCGGGCGAGAACGTGTGGCATGCCTCGACCGGGGTGAATTCCTCTACACCAAGCACCATGTTACGCTGCTCCAAGTGCAGCGGCTGGGTCCTCCTGCGACGGCAGATAAACGGTGCCAGGTGCCCGGCATTGACGAAAAGCCCAATGCCGGTCGGAACGTCTATTACGACGTACAGCAGCGAGCAGGACAGGACCGAACCGATCCTGTTGCCAAGGCCGATGAGCATCTCATTGACGGCGGCCACAATGCTCACCGGTCGACTCAGCTCCAGCGGATGGGAGTGCAGGAAGCCCATGATCTGAGCCATGATAAGCGACGCCCGAACGCCGTGGCCCATAACGTCGCCGATGACCAGGCCAATCTGATCCTCGTTGATCCGCATAAAGTCGTAAAAGTCGCCCCCAACACCCGCGCACATCCGGTTTCTCGCCGCGGCAATGTGGTGCGGGCAGTCCGTGGGGCAGGCCTTGGGTAAAAGCGCAGCCTGAAGCTCGGCCGCCAAGGCAAGGTCAAGCTCCTGCTCATTTGTTCCGACATGGGCCATCCTGGTCGTATCCCAGCCGGCCTAGTCAACAGGCGAAAATTCATCCTTGCCCACACCGCATTCCGGGCAGACCCAGTCATCGGGCAAATCATCAAAAGTCGTTCCGGCGTCGATGCCGTTGTCCACGTCACCGACAGCGGGGTCGTACACGTATCCGCAAACGTCACAAACATACTTTTTCACTGTAGTGCCTTTCTTTGAATGAACAGGCCGCTTCGTCAGCCCTCGTCAGGCTTGATATCGAGCAACTCTACTATCTCCGTCGGCTCGATCCGATAGCGGGAACCGGGCCCTTGGTAGAATCCATGACGGTAGATCATGTGAACCGACAGGGGCGTAAAACGCACCGTCTTATTGTTGCGAGTATCGGTCAGTTCCACTTCACCCTTGGCGAACAAGCCGCATTCGCCCCATGGGCACGGAATCCGTCCCATCGATTCATGATAGCAGGCCGTCAGCGCCCCGGCAACCTCGACCGGCCTGCCGAGCGCCGCCACCGCCGCCTGGAGTATCTGCTCCAGCCGCCGGCCAATCGCCTCGTGCGTAAGGGCCGATGCCCTCTCGGCAGCTGCGTCGGCTTGGAGAATCGCATCCAATTGCCGGCGGTCGGCGCAGTGAAATCCATCCCGTGACAAAACGCCGGGGGCCATCCGCTCGATTAGACTGTCTTCGTCTGGCATACCATCCATATCCATCTCCGCGACATCCTCTAACCTACTCGAATTCGTCGTAAAAGGTTCGGTCTTCCGTAATACCGTGACTTCGCAGCACCTTCACGGCGGCACCGATCATGCCGGGCGAGCCGCACAAATATGCCTCGCAGTTTTCCCCGATAGTCCTGCGTTCCAACACCTCGGTGATCAGGCCCGTCTGGCCCGACCAGTTGTCCTCCGCCGCCGGCGCCGAAAGGGCCGGGACGAAGCTGAACCAGTCCAGTTCGTCTTCCAAACGCCGAAATTCATCCAGCAGGAAAAGGTCCCGCCTCTGAACCGCGCCAAAAAAGTATGTGCACTCCCGGCCCAGGCCGATCTGCTTCATGTGACGAATCATCGACCAGAACGGCGACATCCCCGACCCGCCGGCTACCCATATCATCTCGCGGTCCGATCGGCTCAGGCCGAAGCTGCCATAAGGGCCGTTGAAGCTCAACTCGTCGCCGACTTTCAACACCGTGAACACCCACGTCGAGGCGATCCCGCCCGGAACAAAGCGGATCATCAACTCGATGCCGCGATCGCAGCCCGGTGTACTTGCCAAGCTGTACGCCCGGCTCACCGGCTTGGGACTGCCGGCGTAGACCGGCACGGCGAGCTCGATGTGCTGGCCGGGTGTAAACTCGATCCGCTCAGGCTCGCTCAGCCGGATACGCAGATGCTTTATGTCATGAGTCAGGTTGCTTATGGCCTCGATGGTGCCGCGGAACTGCTTTGTGGCGAACAGTTCTTCGGGGATTTCAATCGACACATCGGCGTTCACCGGCAGTTGGCAGCCGAGGCGAATGCCCTCGGTAAGTTCATCGGCGGTGCACTTACGCTGCTCGGCGGGCGTTATCGGCCAGTCGCCGTTGAAAACCCGCAGGCGACATCGCCCGCACAGCCCCCGGCCGCCACAAACGGACGGCAGGAAAATCCCCTCACCTTTCAACGCCTCGAAAACGGATTGCCCTTCTGCGACAGTCAGCCTTCTGGCACCATGGTTTATGTCAATTGTGCGATACACAGAGCTGCCCCGTGAAAACCCGCAACCAACCTGCTCGACCGCCTTTGATACCCGACCCGGCGTTTGGTTCGAAATGCCCCGAACGCACAACACCACAACAAAAAAACACAAAAACACAAAAAACCGGGGGCGTTGACACCCCTTGCCAACACTCATAGAATCAAAGTCGCAAGCACGATACTTGCTTTGAGTTATGATGGTCACGTTGAGGTCACTTGTCAAGGACGCCGAGATAAAGTGAACGAGTCACTGAATTCCAAATTGGGCCGGCTGACCGATAAGTTCGCCGACAGTTACGATAGTGACGATCGAACCCAGCGGATCGGCGAAACGTTTCTTCCCTCACGATCCAAGATCGTGGAGATTATCGAGCTGACGAGACAGCTGATTTTCCCGGGCTTCTTCGGCCAGAAGAAACTCACTAAACAAAACATCCGCTTCCACGTGGGTAACTTGCTGATCTCGCTGGGCGAGGCACTTGCCGACCAGGTCTATCACTGCCTGTGCATGGACCTTCGACGACGGCGGTGCGAAAATACGGATCTCTGCCGCCGGCAGGCCGAAGAGCTATCGGTCCATTTTCTGGAACGGATTCCCGCACTTCGCCAGATGCTGGCACTGGACGCGCAGGCGGCCTATGACGGCGACCCGGCGGCCAAGAGCATCGACGAGGTGATCTACTGCTACCCGGGCTTCTACGCGGTGACGGTCTACCGCATCGCACACGAACTGCTCGCACTCGGCGTGCCGCTGATGCCGCGGATTATGACCGAGCACGCGCACGGCCTGACAGGCGCCGATATCCACCCGGGGGCCTGCATCGGCAAGAGCTTCTTTATCGATCACGCAACCGGAGTGGTAATAGGCGAAACGACTACGATCGGCGACAACGTCAAGATATACCAGGG
>JABMQG010000285.1 GCA_013203365.1 Planctomycetota bacterium
CCTCGGCGGTTTACGGCTGGTGGTTGGAGGCACACGCCGCCGGGTTGCTGTATCTTTCGAAAGGCTTGTGCCAGGGCCTCGGTGATATCCGATGCCATGAGTGATACTTCGCCGATGGCGTCGGCGGCAAGGTCTCCGGCAGAGCCATGGACCCGCACGCCCAGCACGGCGGCGTCAAAGGCGGACAATCCCTGGGCGAGTAGTGCAGCGACGACGCCTGTGAGCACGTCGCCTGCACCGCCGGTCGCCATGCCGGGGTTGCCGGTGTCGTTGACATACATCTGCCGACCGTCGGTAACGATGGTGCCGGCGCCCTTGAGCACGAGCACAAGGGTGGCGGATTGCCCTTTGCCTCGGCGGTTGATCCAATCGCCTATCGTTTCGGCGGCTACGCGTTCGCGGTCGGCCTGGATTTGTCCGGCCGGTCGGCCGATCAGACGGGCCATCTCACCCGGATGGGGTGTCAGGACAAGCGGGCATCGCACGAGGGTTGGCCAATCGTCGATTGCCGTCAGGTTGTTCAGACCGTCGGCGTCCAGAACGACAGGTTTTTCTGGCTGCTCCAGGACCGCCTGCACGACCATGCGTTGGGCAACGCCGACACCCAGGGCCGGCCCCACGGTCAGCACATCAGCGGAGCGGACTAGGCGCATCACTTCGCCGACTGCTAAGGGCGACAGCTCGCCGGCGGCGGTGCATGACAGCGGTGCCGACGTAGCGCACGGGCACAGGGCGGCAGTGTGAAGCTGTATCCTCTCCGGCACGGCAACGGTGACCAGGCCTGCGCCGCTGCGGAGCGCGGCATTGGCGGCCAGTGCAGGCGCTCCGATCATGCCCCGGGAACCGCCGATTACCAGCACCCGCCCCATTTCTCCTTTGTGCGCATCGCGTCGGCGGGCGGGTAACACTGGAATCTGCTCAACGTGCTTTGGTTGGATTGGCATAGTCGATTTACGATTCATTCTAATGGCAGCCTATGCTTCTGCGTCATCAACGCCCCAGGGCGATTGCAGAGGCCATGGCGTGCGAGTCTATGTGGCTTATGGAGACCAGTACCTTGGCTATGCCCCGAAGATCGGCGACGGCGGCGCACTGGCCGGACAAGGCGACTATCGGCTCGCCGGATGCAATGTTGGTCACTTCCACGTCGGTCCAGGCGATCCCGCCTCTCCAGCCGGTGCCCAGTGCCTTCAGGACGGCCTCCTTGGCGGCGAATCGGCCGGCGAGTCGTTCCAACCGGTGCAGGTGTGCGTTGCAGTAGCCCTGTTCGGCGGGAGTAAACACTCGGTCCAGAAATCGCTGCCCGTGCCGATCGATCAGCTCCCCGATCCGCCGGGTTTCCACGAAGTCCACGCCATGTGCAATTACATTCATCTCTTGTTGCCGCTCTAGCTTATAGTCACTCGTCGCATCAGCCATCCGAGCCCACTCGTCGCTCTTCGATGATATCTCGCAGCTCAGGCGGGATATATCGATTTTCCAATTCATCCCGGCCGGCCAATGCCGCGGCCGTCACGGCCAGTTGGTCTGCTACGGCGGCCCGTGCGTCGAGGAACAGGACTTCCCGGCCCTTGACGCAAACGAGCGCCCCGCCTACGCATTCGCCGTCGCCGTCCATGTACGGCAGCTTGCGAACGGCCAAGCCGATCTGATCGGCAAGGTCGAGCAGTGCCTGAAGTTTCTCATGTGCGTCCACGATTCGATCCCAGTGTCCAATCGGCCCTCAAGCAGACGGGGCGAATGGCCGATAATAACTGTGGCGCGCCGGCCATTTTCTCTTGATGATGCCGTGCGCCCTATGGAAGCATTTCAATGAATACGTCAATCGTGTGTATAACACAGAGGTGACGGCGTGACCAGTGTAGGGATAGAGCAATTGGCCGAATCGCAGACTGAGATTGAGCGACTTACAGCGGAGAACGAGGCCCTTCGCCGGCAGTTGAGGCGTGCCCAGTCCTTAGCTACGGTGGGCACCGTCACGGCGATGATCGTCCACGAGTTCAACAATATCCTCACGCCGATTATCAATTATGCCCAGTTGGCCAGCAGCGGTGACGAGGAGATGGTTCACAAGGCCATCGCCAAGGCGAGCGAGGGCGGTCAGCGTGCCGTTGACATTTGCAGTGCCCTGCTGGGCCTGCTGCGTGAAGAGGCCGCCGCACCATCCAAGGAATCCGTGGCCGAGCTGGTGGAGCAGTCGCTTCTTGCGATCGGGCGCAACCTGGCCAAGGACGGCATCAATTTGCACCTGGCCATACCGAAAGACTTGATCGTAACAACTCGCCCGGCCGAGTTTAAGCAGGTTCTGGTTAACTTGCTGCTCAATGCCCGCGCCGCCATTCTGAGCAAAAGCCGAAGCGGCGAAGTGGCCATCAGCGCCTCTACCGCTCCTGACGGCATTGAACTGTGGGTGCGCGACAGTGGAGCGGGAATCTCCCCCGAACACATGGACCGCATATTCGAGCCATTCTTCACTACCAAGAGCGGCGAAGACGGCGGGGAAATAGGCAACGGTCTTGGTCTGGCTTTGTGCAAGGAAATCGTCACCAGCATGGGCGGAACGCTCAGCGTAGAAAGCACCTTCGGCGAAGGCGCCACCTTCAGACTTCTCCTGCCCGGTTGACACATCGACAACCCGCATCCGGCGGTCAAGCTTAGCAAGCCCTCGTCCTTCCATTTGCCTGAGATACGGTGTAGGCTTTCTGGCACAGATGATGTGATGGAGACATTCACAATGAGCAGCGTTCAGTGGGTAGTCGTCGGCGGCGGAAACATGGGCGAGGCGATGCTGCGCGGCGTATTGGGAGCAAATATGCTCTCCGCCGATCGCGTTGCGGTCGTGGAGCCGATCGCCGAGCGGCGAGAACTCCTTGGCGATCAACTGGGGATACTGGCCGTGGGCGACTTGTCCCAAGCCGCCGGTGCCCGTCGGTATACTCTGGCGGTAAAGCCTCATCAGATGTCGGCGATGCTGCCCAAGCTGGCTGAGGCCCTGCCGGCCGAGGGTGCGACGGTAGTATCCATTGCGGCCGGTATCTCGACGGGCTATTTGGCTGAGCGGCTGGGCGGGCGGGCCCGCATTATTCGCGCAATGCCCAACACGCCGATGCTGGTCGGATGCGGCTGCACGGGCATCTGCCCCGGCCCTGGTGCGACAGAGGAGGACATGGCCTTCGCCAAGGGCCTCTTCGGCGCCAGCGGCGAGGTGCTGGTAGTAGATGAAAAGTTAATGGACGCGGTGACAGCGGTCTCGGGCAGCGGGCCGGCGTATTTTTTTTACCTCATAGAGGCGATGGTATCGGCCGGCGTGGCCGAGGGTCTTGACGAAGCCACCGCCGTGGCCCTTGCCCGTCAGACCTGCGCCGGCGCAGCCGCCTTATTGGCCAACAGCGCCGAGGGTCCAGCCGTTCTCCGCCGCAAGGTCACTAGCCCCGGCGGCACGACACAGGCAGCGATCGAAACCATGGACGCCGGCGGCGTGAAAGATGTGCTGATCCGCGCGGTTCGCGCCGCCGCGGCCAAGAGCCGGGAGCTGGGTAGATAATTTTCGCGCCCTGACCGGTGTTCGACAATTGGCGTCCCCACTGCCCGGAACTTATGACCGGTCGGTTTTGCGGGTTGGCTACTTTGCCAGGAATTCTTCAAACGCCCCGCCGAACAGCCGGCGTACGTCTCGGGTGATTTCCGACTCGGCGAATCGCCAGCCGGCGTTATGTGCGTCGGTATACTTATCCACCAGCACCTTGGCGATAATTTCGCGCGTGTGCGACCATTTGTAGATGAGCTGGTCGAGGACGCGTGCGTCGCTGTGTTGGATGGTGACGTTGGTACCCAGCAGTTCCAGTCGTTGGCGAGCCATCTCCTCGATGATGCTCGGATTGTTCAGGAACCACCAGCACCCGAACAGATGGAGGTTCCGGAACTTTCGTCCCGCCACGGCCAACTCGTGCTGATCGGTTCGGCTGAGTGTGGTCAGCAGGAACTTTGTCTTCGGGTGGGCCTGGCACAGTCTGACGACACTTGATATATCCGATCGGCCGACGCCGTCCCCGGCGTCACGGAGGTCGGGATTCATTGCTTTTCGCACGCCGACCATCAACGCCACCGGCAAGTTGCGCTCGGCGGATAAGGGGCAGACAACCTCATCGAGAAGCATGGTGGTTTCATCGTTTGCCGGGTAGGTCCAATCGGGCCCGAGGCTGGCGGCCATGTAGACCGGGTTGAGCCGGCCGGCCCAATCTCCCAGCCACTTTCTAAGTGCGGCGAATGTCTGGCGGTCTAGCTTCGCCCCCACCGTCGCGCCTTGGCGGTTGAGCTCCGCCCGGGCGGTGGTGAAGTTGAGCAGGAGTGCGTCGATTCGCAAGGCCGTCTTCAACACCGCCGGCGTCGGCTCACCGGCCTGCCAATACGCCGCCTCTTGTTGGACCAGCGGGTTGTTTGTCATGACGGCATAGTCAAGGTCCGCCAATTCGAAGACCTTTTGCAAATACGTATCGACAGACTGTTCGGCGAACCACTGGCGGAGTTTGTTCAGGTCGCGCCCAGCCGGGTTCAACCCCAATGCCGACATTGCGGTCAGCACTCCCCTTCTCGCCTCGCTGATCGGGGCCGTCTCGATGAACAGCCTCTGCCAGATCAAATCGGCCTGAGCCGACTTGTCCATCTGCCAGAACTTATCGTATGTCAGGTCGGCCGGCGCCTGTGTGAACAGTTCGGCTATGAGGTAATGATACGTCAGCAGCTCGTCCACGCCCCACAGCAGCAAGTTGCCGTGGTTGGGTGGAAACAAGTGGGTGTGAACGTCCGTAATCGTCACATGCGCCACCGCGTTGCGGACGGCGGACTGCAATTCACTTACGTCGGCTATCGTCTGCAAGGTCGAATTCCTTACCTATTCGTTCAAGGCCATGTAGCCGCAGCTTTAAGTTTGTCTTACGCACATCTTCAGCGTGTCATCGTAGTACCAGGCCTGGGCGGGACTGGACGACCCGGATGGATAAGCTATGCTGCGACGAATTCCTTGATGATAAACGGGAGCAAAAACAAAAGGTTGTGGGCTTCCGCCAGGGTGCTGACTCCCAGATATTGTGTGACGTTAGCTCTCGTGCTTTCAGGTCGCAATAGTTTGGGAAGCCATCTGGGAACTCGCTTGACATAATCCAGATATGCGACGCCGTACTTTTCGGCCAGGTGGGCTTCCTCATAGCGAACCACAAGGCTGTAGATAATCGCGCAGTAAAGCAACTGAATCGGAGCGAACCAGAACATTTCGGCTAGCAGGCAGGCACCAACAAGAATAAACGTGTTTCCGATATAGATTGGATTTCGAACGTAAGCGTACGGCCCGGTCCTAGTCAGTGTTGTTTTGATATGCAGACGGTAACGCAAATGCGTTTGCGACCACAATCTTATGAACAGCCCTGCCGCAAACGCCACTCCCCCCAAACCGAAGACCAACAGATCATTTTCGACTTCACCCCACGTGCATAAAGTGATGAAGATCATCGGCGGGGCCATCAGCAATCCACGAAGTTTAAATATTGTTTTTATCGTAAATCCTTTCACGCCAATTCCGAGCCGTCCTGATCCGGCATTTCCCATATGACACTTGCCCAGCCCCGAGTGGGCCCTGTGTCGATGATTCTACCACCAATACAAGCAGCAGGCCATCAGCGCCGCAGCCGGGCAGTCTCTATCGGGCCTTATCCCGACTGTGCCGGAAGATCTCGACGGCGACGGAGCGGGTGAGGCGAAGTGCATGGGGCTTGTCCGCGCATACGCGGACGGCCTGCACGCCATGGGCCGACAGACATACCTCGGCCACTCTCCCGGCAAGTCGCTCCAGCAGGAAAAAGCGAGAGCCCTCGACGGCGGCGACGATTTCGTCCCTGAGTGCGTGGTAGTCGACGGTGTCGGCGAGCTCGTCGCTTGCACAGGCGCCGCTAAGGTCGGCGTGCAGGGTGACGTTGACCGTAACGTCCTGCTCGGCGAGGCGTTCGGCATCGTAGACCCCGATAACGCAACGAAGCTGCAGGTCGCGGATGTGTATTTGATCGAACGGGCACTCATCCATAGACGTTTGCCTTCATGTGCCGACCGCCGTCTACGAAGACCACCTGCCCGGTGATGAATCGGCTGTTCAGCAGAAACAGCACCGCCTCCGTCACGTCGGCAAGTGCCCCGACACGTCTAAGGGGAATGCTCTCGACCACTGCCTCAAACTGCTGTTGTGATTGGCCCGCGGCCGGCAGAACAGGGCCCGGGGCCACGGCGTTTACCGCAACGGCGGGCGCCAGCTCCAGGGCCAGCATTCGGGTCAGCGTCATCAGCATTCGCTTGCTGAGGTGGTATGCGGCGTGGAAGCGGTCGTAGTCGACAATGCGGGCGTCCAGCATATTCACCACGTGCCTGAGCGCACCTCGCCGGGCAAAGCCGCGGGTCAACAGCAGCGGGGAAAGGGCGTGAAGGTGAATGTTTTCCAGTATTTCGTCGACGCCAGCGGTAGTGATTCGGTCGGCGGGGAAGATCGAAGCGTTGTTGATCAGAACGTGAACGTCACCAGCGGCCTGGCAGCACCGATCCACTAGTCCCTCGGCCTGCTCGGTTGACGTCAGGTCGGCCTGAACAGTCCAGGCCTTTCGACCCAAGCTGCGGATCTGCTCGGCCAAGTCCTCGGCAGCGTCGGCGGAACTGTTATAGTGCACGACGACGTTGGCCCCCTTGTCGGCCAAACCCAACGCGATAGCCGCGCCTAGGCGTTTGGCGGCGCCTGTGATCAGGGCTGTCGCACCGGTCAGATCGGATCTCGTCTGGCTCATATGGGCCCTCTCACGGCCAAGGCTCCCTGACCCGGGCAATTCGCTGCGTCATTTCGTTCCGGGCCTTGAGGTTGCGACAAAACCGGACCATCATGCCGCCTCTAGCCTCCTCAACAACCCATAAGGGGTTGCCTGCATCGGCCTTACGTTGCATCTGGTCCGGTTTGGCCGCAAAACGCGTACAAGCTTACACTCAAACCGCTCTCAGACACCGTCTGGCTGTCAGTTGACCTGGCCTGGTTCAGTCTTCTTCGATGCCGATGGCCTCTACAGGGCAGTCGTCGGCCGCCTCCTGAGCCGTATCCTCATAGTCAACAGGCACCTCATCCACATATGCCACGGCAATGTCGTCTTTCATTTTGAATACTTCCGGACAGGTGTCCACACACAACTCACAGCCGGTGCACAGATCTGCATCCACCGTTACCTTCATGTCCTTCCCCTTTCGAGAAGATAGCTCCAAAAGGTCTTTTCTCTTACGCCCAGGCCAACGGCCCGTGCCGTAGCAACAGCCAAATACCCACGGGCACAGTGCCCATGGTGGCGAGCATTGTATACAATCCCCGGCGGGATTTGTCACCATGGGAATAAAGAATTTTTCACGGCACCGCTGACCGTTGTGTCAGGTGAAGTAAATCCATAAAATACCAGCCATGACAACACGAATGATTGGAATCTCGATGGCCCTGCTGGCGGCGGCTGTATTGCCGGCCGGCTGCGGCAGCGGCGGAGGATTTCTGGTTCGGCCGGTACCCGCGGAGCAGAGGCTCGCCGAAAGCGTCGTCAGCCGGGACCGCGGACTGCTGGTCGTCGATAAGATCGCCGTGGTTGACTTGGACGGACTGCTGGAGAATCGCCGGCACGGCGCCTTCTTGGGCGACGGGGAGAATCCGGTGAGCCTGTTCGTCGAGAAGCTCGACAAGGCCCAGGCCGATCGCGCCGTTCGCGCGGTGATCGTTCGGATCAATTCGCCAGGCGGTGGCGTGACCGCCAGCGATATCATGTACCAACGGCTTATGCAGTTCCGCAACCAGTCCAAGGTGCCCGTTGTCGCCGTCATCGAGGACCTCGGGGCCAGCGGCGGCTACTACGTAGCATGCGCCGCCGACACGATTTTTGCTCATCGCAGCTCCGTAGTCGGTTCGATCGGGGCGATCGTGCAGACGGTCAGCTTTGCGGGGACGATGTCGAAGCTGGGCATCGACGCCCAGGCCGTCACAAGCGGTAGGTTCAAGGACATGGCCAGCCCGCTGAAACCCTTGGACTCCGAGGATCTCAAGATCCTCCAGGGCATGGTCGACGAGTTCCAAAAGCGGTTCGCGGAGGTGGTCGCCGCCGGCAGGCCGAAACTGTCGGTCGAGAAAGTCGGCGTCTTGGCCGACGGTCGCGTCTACACCGGCGAGCAGGCCCTTGGCAACGGCTTGGTGGATCGGGTTGGAACGATGAACGACGCCATCGCTTACGCCAAACAGCTCTGCGGCGGCAAACGCATGAAGGTGGTCGTCTACCATCGCCCGCTTGGCTACCGCGGGACGGTCTATGCC
>JABMQG010000286.1 GCA_013203365.1 Planctomycetota bacterium
ACTTTCCCCTGGCCTGGCGATAGGCCTCAAAATTGATTCGCCGGCGGTAGAGTCCGGTATCGAGCAGTCGACCCTTGACGTGTTCCTCCCAGCCGAGGCGGTCTTTTACCAGGAAATCGACGTGTTCGGGCGTGCCGGATTTATTCTTCCACCACCGCAGCAATGCCCCGTTGCCGTCGCGGACGAGTTTTGTTTCGTCGGTTTCCTCGACGATCTGCTCGGTAAAATCCAGGTCGGCCACCATGTTGAACCATCCACATTCGCAAATATCGAAGCCGAAGTGGTCGGCCAGATTCTCGTCTTGTCGGACGTGGCCGGCGGCGGCCCATTTTTTCTGCGTCTCGGGCCAGAACGACTCGCTTAGGCCGATACGATCGACGCTTTTTCTTTCGAGGATGCGTGTGATTCGTTCCTTGCTGGTTAGCTTGTCCATGGCTGAACAATCCCAAAATACTGCCGCCAGCCAGCCGCTCTTTCCCAAGGCTGTCGCCGGGCCGACGAGCAGAGCGGCATTGTAGCTTACGCTCGCCGATCGGCAAGGCGGATTCAGCTGCACAAGTGCAGTCATGAAAATGGCGGATTTGCCGGCCTGACTTGCCCAGACGGCCTCAGCCGGCAGTTGCAGACAAGGTGCCGCGGAAATCGGTTGACACGTTCGATTGGCCCAACTAGACTGCCGGCTTCACCCTGCTTGAGAGAGCCTAGAGAGCCTGTTGGTATGGAATACGGCCTCAGCCAACCCGGTAGGCCGATGCCTGGCAGGGTTCTGTAAAGAAGTTGTTCGGATCCAGGGCCTTCAACTGGCCCCTGTCGCAGGCGGTCTTTTCCACGAACCTGCCCTAAACCAAGGAGGTCGATACGACCATGGCGAAACGAAGCACGACTAAGAGCAAAACATCTGTTAAAAAAAGCAAGTTCGTCTACTTCTTCGGCGGCGGCAAGAGCGAAGGCAAGAAAGAGATGAAGGCCCTGCTCGGAGGCAAGGGCGCCAACCTGGCCGAGATGTCTACTCTGGGCCTGCCCGTGCCGCCGGGGTTCACCATAACCACTGAGGTATGCGACCTGTACTATCGGCTCGGGCGTAAGTACCCCGCGGGCATGGACGACCAGATCGACGCGAACATTTGCAGGCTGGAGAAGTTGACAGGCAAGACATTCGGGAGAGGTTCAAACCCGCTGCTGGTCAGCGTCCGTAGCGGCGCCGCCGCCAGCATGCCGGGGATGATGGACACCGTGCTGAACCTGGGTCTGAACGACCAGACACTCCCGGCGTTGATCAAGCTGACCGGCAACGAGCGGTTCGCCTGGGATGCCTATCGGCGGTTCATGCAGATGTTCGGCGACGTTGTGCTAGGCATAGAACACGGTGATTTCGAGCACGCACTGGAGGCCGTCAAGAAGCGTCACAAGGCCAAGCTGGACACTGACCTGACCGCCGACGGCCTCAAGGAGGTCTGCTGCGAGTACGCGAAGGTGTACAAGAAAGCCCGCAAGGAATTCCCTCAGGATGCGCGCGAGCAATTGCGTCTGGCCGTTGACGCGGTATTCGGCTCATGGAACAACCCACGGGCAATAAAGTACCGCCAACTCAACGACATTCGCGGCTTGCTGGGCACGGCCGTGAACGTACAGACAATGGTGTTCGGAAACATGGGCTCCACAAGCGGTACGGGCGTGGCGTTTACGCGGAACCCGTCCACGGGCGAGAATAAGTTCTACGGCGAGTATCTCATGAACGCCCAAGGCGAAGACGTCGTCGCCGGCATCCGCACCCCGCAGCCTATCACCACATTGGCCGAGGTGGACGGCCCTTCTTACAAGCAACTGGTCGCCATTCGCGGCACTTTGGAGAAGCACTACCGCGACATGCAGGACCTGGAGTTCACCATCGAGCAAGGCAAGCTCTACATCCTGCAAACCCGCAACGGCAAGCGAACCGCAACCGCAGCCATCAAGACCGCCTCCGACATGATCGCAGAGGGCCTTATCAGCGAGAAAGAGGCCATCATGCGAATCGAGCCCAAGACCCTGGAACAATTGTTGCACCCGACGTTCGACCCGAAAGCGGAGAAACGGGCCAGGCAGATCGGGGCGGGCCTGCCGGCCAGTCCTGGTGCGGCAACCGGACGAATCGTCTTTTCCGCCCACCATGCCGAGGAACAGTCCGAGCTGGGCGAGCCGGTCGTGCTGGTGCGCATCGAGACAAGTCCCGAGGACATCGGCGGGATGAGCGTGGCCAAAGGCATCCTGACCAGCCGGGGCGGCATGACCAGCCACGCGGCCGTCGTGGCCCGTGGGATGGGCAAGTGCTGCGTCGCCGGCTGCTCCGACGTCGCAATCGACTACAAGAAACGCACACTCACCGCAGCCGGCATTACGCTGAAGGAAGGTGATTGGATCAGTCTGAACGGCTCGGCCGGGACGGTCTACGAAGGCCAAATCGACACCGTTCACCCGCAACTTACCGGCCCGTTCGGGATGATAATGAAGCTGGCCGACAAGTACCGCACGCTTGGTGTCCGGGCCAATGCCGACACCCCGCACGACGCCGCCATCGCCGTGAAGTTCGGGGCCGAGGGCATCGGTCTGACACGCACCGAGCACATGTTTTTCGAGGGCAACCGCATCATCGCTATGCGGGAGATGATCCTCGCCGAAGACCAGGCCGGCCGCAAGAAGGCCCTCAAGAAGCTGCTACCTCTCCAGAGAAAAGACTTCATCGGCATCTTCAAGGCTTTGGCAGGCCGGCCGGCTACCATAAGGTTCCTGGACCCGCCGCTGCACGAGTTCGTTCCGCACGACAAGGCCGGACAGTTGCAGATGGCCAAGGCCATGGGCGTCAGCGAGGCCACAATCAAGGCCAAGGTCGAATCACTGTTTGAATTCAATCCCATGCTGGGCCATCGTGGATGTCGGCTGGGGCTGACGTACCCGGAAATAACCGCGATGCAGGCCCGCGCGATCTTCGAGGCCGCCTTCGCCGTAAAGGGCGCCAAGCCGGAGATCATGATCCCGCTGGTCGGAAACGTCAAAGAGTTGGCCGATCAGAAGAAGATCGTGCTGGAGACCCTGGCCGAGGTCATGGCCGCCAAGAAGGTGAAGAAGTTGCCGTTTGAATACAAGATCGGCACGATGATCGAAGTGCCTCGCGGCGCCATTACCGCCGACGAGATTGCTGCTGAGGCGGAGTTCTTCAGCTTCGGCACCAACGACCTGACGCAGATGGGCTGCGGCTTCAGCCGGGACGATGCCGGTAGGTTCCTCGGGGAGTACTTGAATAAAGGCATCTACGAGTATGACCCATTTCAGACCATCGACCGCGCGGGTGTGGGCGAACTGATCCGTATCGCCGTTGAGAAAGGGCGAAGAACCCGCCCGAACATCAAGCTTGGCATCTGCGGCGAACACGGAGGCGACCCGTCTAGCGTGGAATTCTGCCATCAGGTGGGCCTGGATTACGTCAGTTGCTCGCCCTACCGCGTACCCATTGCCCGCCTGGCCGCCGCACAGGCCGCCATTCGCAACGGCGAGTCGAAGAAGGCAAGGAACAAAACCGCCAAGGCCCGCTAGGGGCCGGCGGCGGCAAAGACCCGGCGTTCAAGCCTTTTCGGCTAAAAGCTAAAATGAGATGCATCCCAGTAGAAATACGTTGGGAATTTGTTTTTGACAGAACGGCTGTTTTTTGATAGAGTTTCAGCCCGTTCAGTCACTGCCGATCGGGGCGGTACTTCCGCGAGGAAGAGTGGACGTGGGGTCTTCTGGAACAGTTGACGATTGAATGTGGCTGCTCCATCAGGTCGAGCGAAGACGGCGTGAGCAAGGAGGGTCGAGTGTGCGATATCTGTGCATAGTCGATACAGGGCAACACCTCCTGCTTAGACCTTTAGGGCCGTCGAAAAACGTTATCTGTGAGTAACTGTCTTAAATGATCGCTGGCGGTTCGTTGAAAGGCGATGAAGTTGACTGCTGTGGACACCGGTCTCTGGCTACGGATCACGGAACACGTGGTCGCACACGGCGGGAACCTAATTCGGCCGTGGTTTGCGCAGTTGGATCCGATTGCCATGGAGCACGGCCTCCTGGAGATTCAGGCGCCTGGGGAGACAGAGCGGCAATATCTTCAGCAGCATGCCATGCGGCTGTTTACCGACGCGGCCCAGGCGGCCACCGGCCGTCTGGTCGGCGTGTGCTTTCTGGCTGAAGACAACTCGCAAAAGCCTCCGGCCAGCGATGCGGATAAGGCATCGCCGGGTCAAACCGGCTTCGAGGACACCCCGCCGATCAATGGGGATTACACCTTCGAGTCGTTGGTAGCAGGTCCGTGCAATCGACTAGCACACGCGGCCTGCCTGGCGGTTTGCGAATCGCCAGGAAGAACCTACAACCCACTGTTCATTCATGGCGACGTCGGGCTGGGAAAGACCCACCTGCTGCATGCCCTCTGCCACGCACTGGCCCATCGCGGCGACGGCTTTCGCTATTGCATGCTGAGTTGCGAGACGTTTGTAAACCATTTTATCGGAGCGGTCGAGCGGGGAGATCTGCATAATTTTCGTTACCGCTACAGGCACGCAGACGTGCTGGTCATCGACGACGTGCAGTTCCTGGCCGGCCGCGAGCAGACGCAGGAAGAGTTCTTCCACACGTTCAACGCACTGTACCAGACGCAGAAACAGATCGTCCTGTCCTGCGACCGAAGCCCGGCGGAGATCCCGCACTTGGAAGACCGCCTGGTAAGCCGGTTCAGTTGGGGCCTGGTGGCCCGAGTTGACAAGCCGGCCTACGAAACCCGCGTCGCCATCATTCGCAAGAAGGCCAAGTTGCGTAACCTCGCCCTGCCGGAAGACGTGATCTGCCGGATCGCCGGGGCCATCGATTCAAATCCGCGAGAGTTGGAGGGCGCACTGGCCAAAGTGGCCATGCTTGCAAAGGTGTACGATCGCCCAATCGACATGGCGATCTGCATCGAGGCGTTCGGCGCCGAAGAGGCCCCGCAGCAGCCAGAGATCACCGTTGAACGTATCCTCGACGCCGTCACCGGCCGATTCAACGTCCGCCTTGCCGACCTGCAAAGCAAGAAGCGGACCAAGAGCATCGTGTATCCTCGGCAGGTTTGCATGTACCTGGCCCGCAGCCTGACGCGGCACAGCCTGGAGGAGATTGGCGGGTACTTCGGCGGCCGGGACCATACTACCGTGCTGCACGCCAATCGGACCATTCAAAACCTGCGAGATAATGACGGTCAGGTCAACGCCTTGCTGGAACACATGACTCGGGAGCTCCAGCGAAGCTTGTAGGCCCGCCCGCCCAATCCGCACATCCGGGTCAAGCGAAAACGAAAACACCCCCCACCGGCAGAGCCAATGCCACCTGTATCGCTGGTCTTATTGCATTGCGCACTGGAACGCCTCACCGTCGGCTGGTATAGTTTGCCGTAGTACTTTGCCAAGACCAAGGGCCTGCCCGGAAAGTTAGCAGCCATGGATGGATTCGTTCACCTGCACGTACATTCGCATTATTCGCTGCTGGACGGCGGCACCACGCTGGGCAATCTGGTGGAGGGGGCCAAACAGTTGCAGATGTCCTCGCTGGCCCTAACCGACCACGGGAACCTGTTCGGGGCGGTCGAGTTCTACGAAACGTGCAAGGCCGCCGGCATCAAGCCGATTGTGGGCATGGAGGCCTACATAT
>JABMQG010000287.1 GCA_013203365.1 Planctomycetota bacterium
GAGCCAGGTCGGTCCCTATCTGCCGTGGGCGTAGGAATCTTGAGAGGATTTTTCCCTAGTACGAGAGGATTGGGAAGGACGGACCTCTGGTGTACCAGCTGTCACGCTAGTGGCACGGCTGGGTAGCTAAGTCCGGAAAGGATAACCGCTGAAGGCATCTAAGCGGGAAGCCCACCCCAAGATGAGGATTCCATGCCCTTTATTGGGTGAGAGGCCACTGGTAGACCACCAGTTTGATAGGCCGGATGTGTAAGGCGCGAAATCGTCTCAGCTAACCGGTACTAACGGCCGATTGCTTGATCACATTTACCATGGGCCCAGAAGAACCCGTGGTATGCGAGCCAGTGCTCGTGTAGAGTTTAATACCCGCTACAACTATGCATTTTTATTGGCTGCTGTTGGCGACAGCGAGCGGCAGCCTGTGGCGGTGCATATGCGCGGCGGGAAATACCTGATCCCATCCCGAACTCAGTAGTGAAGTCGCCGCGGCCGATGGTACTGCGTAACTGCGGGAGAGTAGGTTAGTGCCGCCTTAATATGAAAAAGGCCATCCGGAAGGATGGCCTTTTTCATTTGGTGCGGGTCGGGCCGCGTAGTGATTGTTTGACCGGCCTGAGCCAGTTTCTTATAATCAATAAAGAATGAGCGTTGTAGCGGTTGGTTTCGGACGAGGCTTTTTTGGGGCCGAGTGTGCACTTGGAGACAGTGGCCATGAACATGACTATTTTGGCATGGGGGGGAATTGGTCCGACGGAGCTGATCGTTATCGGGATAGTGGCCGTGCTGATTTTCGGTCGGCGTTTGCCGGAGGTGGGGCGTAATCTGGGCAAATCGCTGCTGGAGTTCAAAGAGGGCCTCAAGACGACCAAGACGGACGTCAGTGACGTCAGCGACGCTGCCCTGGATGTAAGCGACGCCGTTCGGCGTGCCGGGCATCGGCCTGGCGGTGATCGTGGGAAAGAGGCGGGTTTCGAAGACGGCCACGAGTCTGAGGCTTGACATGGTCGCCGGATGCGGATAGAAGTCACCTTGCCCCGCAAGTGAGGCAGGCCATACGCCCGGGCGATTAGCTCAGTTGGTTAGAGCGTACGGATCACACCCGTAAGGTCACAGGTTCGACCCCTGTATCGCCCATTTTTATCCTCTTTGCCCTACGCGGCCAGGCTGCGGAATGAAAGACAACGCAATGGTTCTTTCATAACAACTGGACCAAAGAATCGGGGCATTCCAGCCGCATTCCGGTAGGGGTTCTTATTTAATTGTGTTGAGGTCCACGTCGAGGAGGTTCTTCGCCACGCCGCCAAGGGTTGCCTCATCGGCGGTGAGGTGGTGGGTGCGTTGGGTGTGGGTGATGGATTGGCCGGGTTTGAGTTCGGCGGCGGGGCTGGAAGATTCCAGTTCGTAGAAGGTTCCAGCCAGGCCTGCGGCGGTTTGGACGCCGCCGTCGCAGTAGCTGTTGATTGCGTCGCCGGCAAAGGGTGCGTCTTGGAGCTGCCAGCGGCTGTTGACGTAGGGCAGTTCGGCTGCGTGGGTCGGGAGTGTGAACCGGACGATAGTCAGGATCTGATTGTCCGGGTCGTAGCTGCCTAACACGTCTTTGGCCCGAGCGGGTGAGACGCCGATCTTGCTGCGGTATGTGCCGTCGGCCTTGAACAATACGGTGTTGTCTGAGACGGTGCACCGGTGTGGTGGGACCTGGCCGAAGTAGTCGGTGGTTGCCTTTGGTCCGAGCCTTGCATGGTCGCCGGGGCGGATCGGGACGATGACCCAGGCGGCGGGAGCAGCCTTCATCATCCCAAGGGTCCAGACGCTCAACAGCCCATCGGCCCGCGTCCAATTCGCGTTGCCGACGTTTGTGAGCGTATTGACGGACTCGAAGGCGACCATTTGCAGGTTTTCCGGGAGATCAAGGCCGTCGGCCGCCTCGGTGGGGCTTACAATGTTGATTGTTCTTTTTACATCGCAGGAAAACGTCGTGCCGGAATAATTGGTCACGTCGAACCGCTTGGTCAGCGTGACGGTGGTCTTGGATTGTCGGCTGACCTCGAACGGTCCGGAGCCGAAGCCGGTCGGCGTTTTGCAGTGATCGAGGTCGAAGGGTTGGCCGGCCTTGAACCACAGGCCGAACTGGCCGGCCTCGGGTCCGAGCCAGAAGCGGTCCTCGCCGCCGTAGTTATTGAAGGCCGGATCGTTTTCTTGGCCCGCCTGGATAAACGGCACATTCAGCCAGCCGAAGCTGGCACCGGCGACGCCTGCGAGCGTAGAGGTCATCACTCGGCCCTGATAGGCCGGCGTGACGGCCACGCGGGCATTGCCGTGGCCGACGAGCTCGACGACGTTGGTGTGTTTCTTGAGAAGGGTCAGATCGTTTGCGTAGTTGTTGTGCGGCATATGATTAGTCCTTCATGCTGCGTTAGGTCATCGTCCAACGGAGAGGGCGGGATTCGAACCCGCGGTACGGACAAGCCGCACACGGCACTTCCAATGCCGCTCCTTAGGCCACTCGGACACCTCTCCAGAACCCGGAGCAATTGAGGCCCGGTTGAGGATTCTACGCATCGGGCTTGCCGGTCGCAAGATAGGCTTCTGAATTTCGTCGGTTCCTGGTATGATAAGGTTGAGTTTGGGCATCTGGTGGTGGAGCAGTGTAAGATGGCCAGGGTGGACATATTTTCGTACACGGTTGAGCACTTTCTCGAGCCGATACTGCCGTTTCTTCGGGACGAGAGCGTCTCTGAGGTCATGATCAACCGCTTCGATGAGATATACATCGAGCGGGACGGGGTGCTTGTCCGAACGGAGGCGAGGTTTGCCGACTCCGATGCGTTTATCGCGGCGGTGAACAACGTGCTTCAATACACCGGCAAGAGGCTGACGGCGGAACAGCCGATGGTCGACTCCCGGCTTCCCGACGGCTCGCGCGTCCACGTGGTGCTTTTTCCGTTGAGCCGTCGCGGCACCTGCATGAACATACGGAAGTTCGCCAAGCGGCTGCTTGATGCCGACGAGTTGACCCGGCTTGGCAGTTGGACGGATCAGGTGAGGCGGTACCTTGAGGTTTGTGTGCTGGCCGAGAAGAACATCCTTGTCGCCGGCGGCACGTCCAGCGGCAAGACGAGTTTGTTGAACGTGCTTGGTTCTTTCATTCCGCCGCATCAGCGGATCGTAACGATCGAGGACTCCGGCGAGCTTAGGCTGCCGCAGGAGCACGTTGTGTCGTTGGAGGCCCGCCGGCCGGACCGATACGGTCGAGGCGAGATTGCCATCGGCGAGCTGTTTCGGTCGAGCCTTCGGCTGCGGCCTGATCGGATCATCATCGGCGAGGTCCGCGGCGGCGAGGCGTTGGATGTGATACAGGCCATGACCAGCGGGCATGCCGGCAGCATGTCGACTCTTCACGCCAATACGGTTACGGACGCGTTGAATCGTCTGGAGACCATGGCGATGATGAACAAGGTGGAGCTGCCCCTGTACGCCCTTCGTGCACAGATCACCAGCGCGATCGACATAGTGGTGCAGTTGGTTCGCTTCAGCGACGGCCGACGCGTAATGACGGCAGCGGCCGAGGTGTTGCCGCTGGACGATCGTGGCCGATACTGTGTTCATGAGGTATTCACCTGCGGGGCCGTCGTCGGCCAGGGCAAGCGTGTCGGCGATCAGCTCACCTGGACCGGCCGGCTGAGCTGTTTTGCAGAAGAGCCGGCCGTCAAGGCCCAGGAAGCGGTGATGGGCCCGGCAGCGGAGGTGTTCGCAACGGGTGGGGGCAGGTGATGGACCTGTTATCGTGCAAGACGGCGGAACGCTGGGCGGCCTGGTACGAAAGGGCGCGGCGGTTGTGTGCGGAGGAGCGTGGTCAGACGACCATCGAGTGGGCGTTGATAGTGGCGGTAGTGGCGTTGCCGATGCTGGTGGTCTTTCGCATTTGCCTGAACTTGTTGGTGGCCAAGTACAGGATGATAACTTTTTTGAACTCGATGCCGTTTCCCTAGCGGTTAGGCGTGAGGTAGTGGCCATTCGATTGCATCGCATTATTTCGAGGTGTGTATGAGAAGATCACTGAAGCGAATTGCCGCGACGATCGGGCGATTTCATCGCGACGAAGGCGGGGCAGAGGGTTTGGAGAAACTGCTCATTCTCGCCGCGATCGTTCTGCCGTTGTTAGGTGTGCTGATCTGGTTTCGCAACGACATAAAGGAATGGGTCAGCGGGCTATGGCAGCAGCAGAAGGGCGAGTCGCAGGACTGGGATAACACGGGCAATTAGCGGCAGTTGTCGTGAAGACTAACTACGAGATTTGCTCGATTGCGTTTCTGGCGGCGACGCTGATCGCGGCGGCCGTGACGGACGTGAGGTCCGGCAAGGTCCTCAACGTGGTCACCTACCCGGCGATCATTGCGGGCGTGCTTTTGCAGTGGTGGCTTGGCGGGGCGGACGGGCTGGTTCGGTCGCTGTGCGGCTTTGCCGCGGGTTTCGGCCCGCTGGCGATCTGCTGGGCGAGCGGCGGTGTGGGCGGCGGCGACGTCAAGCTTATGGGCGCAGTCGGGGCGTTGACGGATTGGCGGTTTGCGGTGGCGGCGATGTTCTGCGGGTTCGCCGTTGCAGCCGGCATGGCCGTTGTCGTGATGATTCGCAAGCGGATCGTCGTCAGGACGCTCAAGCGGATATGGCGGGCGCTGTGGCTGGCCGTGATACCCGGAGTGAAGGCCGTCAGCCCAAGCGAAGCCGACAGTCCAAAGATTCCATTCGGCGTTGCGTTGTGCGTGGGCAGCGCCGCTGTGCTGGCAGACAGCCTGGCGGGCGGGGCCCTGTCGGCGGCGATATTAGGCGGTTGAGCCGCCGTCCGGGCGGCAGATTGTAGGAAGTGCGGCAGAGGGGTGTTGACTGCATTGAATCTTCGAAACTGCGACTATGGCCGGTGGTGATAAATACAGGTTTAGCCGTGTGCGAGTGGTCCTTGGGTTGTTGCTGATGCCCGCGGTGCTGCTTTTGGCGGGAGCGGCCTGGGCACTGTCGGCTCGCGGATCGGGCTGGTGGGCGCAGGCTCTTCGGTCGGGATATTTCGTCAGGTGCGGGCTAGGGCTGATGGCATGTGCTGTGGCGCTGCATGTTGTGGCCTTGGCGATAGCGGGCCTGGGCCGGCGGCGGCGTGTGTTGGCCGGTCAAGACGGCTTGGCCGTGGTGGAGTTCGTGCTGCTGTTTCCTGTCGCCCTGGCGATCGTGCTTGTGATGATTCAGACGGCGATGATGATGGCGGGAAACATGCTGGTTCACTACTCGGCCTTCGCGGCGGCGAGGAGCGCGATGGTGATCGCTCCCAGTGAAGTGACGGGCAAGACGATTGACTTGGAAGATGTTCCAGGTGAAGACCTTCGGATCGCCGACTGGACCTACGAGCGGAACCAACGGCAGATGGAGCCGAGAAACAGCATTCTCGTTTTCGACGCCGTGCCCGACGATACTGGCCGGGTGCTGTTGGATGTTGCGCGAACCGACGAACAGCTAGGCGTTTGCCGATATTCGCAGAAGGCCCGCCGGATTCACCTGGCGGCCATCCTGAGCCTGCTATCGATCTGCCCTGCCGGCCAGTCCACCGAGGCACTGACCGCCGTGCTGGCCGACGAAGGCCCTAATCGACTGGCGGGTGCTAAGATTTTATGGTCCGACGCTGAGGCCATAGCCGGCATTATCGGGCCTATACCGGACGAACGGCCGGGCTGGCTTGGCAGTCAGTTCCGTCGGCGGTTCGAGTACGCATGTGCGAATACAGAGGTGTTTTTGCACATGGAAAAGCGTCAAGGTCAAGGTGAGACTGAAGATATGCTTCAGGCTTGGGTCGATCCGTATGGGGGTGCAGACTGGCACTATCGCGTGTATGGCCCCCGCAGTGACGTTCGGGTTACGGTCAGGCACAAGCTGTTTCTTTCGATTCCCGTGGCAAATCGTTTTCTTGGCGAGAAGCTTCAAGGTTCGCCCGGGCTTTACGCCACGGATGTGACGGCCAGTTATGTCTTGGTCAACCAGGGCCAATACGATAATGTGGAAGTGGAGTATGTCGAAGGGACCGGCCAGTACAATCTTTTGCGGTGACCATCGGCCGACGGGCCGGGGCTGCGGAAGCTAACCGGTTGTTGGGGATCGACTAATCATATCATTATGGTCGAGAACAAGGACGACAAAGGGGCCGGTGGCGAGGTGGGCCTGCCTGCCGGTGCGCGGATCGGCAAGTATGAGATCGTCGAGCGTATAGGCATCGGCGGCCAGTCGATCGTCTACAAGGGCTATGACTCGCTGCTGAATCGGCACGTGGCGATGAAGCAGGTTTCTTCGCACCTGGCTGGTGATAAGCGGTTCATAGAGCGATTTCGCCGGGAGGCTCAGATTCTCGCCCGACTTGGCGGCGAGGATTCGGGCATCGTGGCAGTGTACGACCTGCTGGAGAACCAGTCGGGGCTGTTCGTGGTGATGGAATACGTTCCCGGCCACTCGTTGCACAAGGTGTTGGAGCACCAGCGGTACGCCATGCCGGTAGGAGTGGCGATGGAGATCATTTGGCGGATCGCCAACGGGCTGAGGGTCGCACACGCCGAGGGGATCGTTCATCGCGACATTAAGCCCGGCAACGTATTGATCACCCGCGACTATGGCGCCAAGATCACCGACTTTGGCGTTGCCGCCACTGTCGGTGGTGAAGACTCCATTGCTCTAGGTACGACGAAGTACATGGCCCCGGAACTGTTTTCGGGTTCGACGATCGACGCTCGGGTGGACATTTAC
>JABMQG010000288.1 GCA_013203365.1 Planctomycetota bacterium
AAGTTGCTGAGTTTCGTAATTGGATCATCTCCCGCAAGCATGCTACGGAATGGCCGGCCGAGTGTCGATAGGCGGCGTTAGGGCAGATGAGCCGTTGCGAAAAGGACTGAGAAGAAGTGAAATCGCAACCGTATTGCGAGTGGCCGAATGAGGATTGACTGTTGAGGGGCGGTCACTTCGGCCAGGTGAGCGGCCTTTTTTAAGGTCTCGGCCATTATCCCAGTCTTCCGACAAAGTTGAGACAAACAAAATATCAACAAATCATTGACGCAAGGGTTAGCGGGGATATGATTATCTGCGAGGTTTTTTTCGCGCGCGAGGCAGTTGGACGGCCATTCAAACAGGGCCGGCCTAAAGATGGGCGGGAGAGAGACGAAGATGCCTGTGGAGAATTGGGTAAGGTGTCACGGGAATTCGTCTGCGAAACATCAACCGATTCTCTCACATAACATGGCATGAAAAGCGGGGAGGAGTCATGGCTGGTAGATACCCACGAGCAAGAGTTGGTAAGAAGGTCGTCGTTCGGGGGGTTCCTGTGCCTTTTACTTTTTGGCCAGACGCATATGTGACACGGGGACGAGTTGTCACGTCTGATCCTTGGATATGCTTGCTGAGCCACGTACGCCAAACGGTTGAAGATGACAAGCGGCGCGAACGCGCAATTGCTTTCCTTGAGCAGGCCAAGGATTTTTTTCAAGCTGCCACAGCCCCACAAATCGGATCAAAGCCTCTTCTTTATTATTACTCTTTTATGAACATGGCCAAAGCATTCTTGACTGTTCGGACAAGTTTTGATTTAAAACGTTGCATTCACGGATTAAAAGATCCTCAGGAGAATATCGTAAAGAGAATGACAATCACTTCGCAGTTCGTCAAAGTAGATGACGCCGGGGGAAAACCGGTTAAACTATATCGTGAGTTCATAAGAGAGTGCGGCTTCAAACTTCCAGCAAAACCCGCACCTACAAAAGTGGTTGACCTATTGGAGCAAATCGTTGGGATCCATCGGATTACCAGTCACACCCTGAAGCGGAACAGACAGTTTTTTCCAATCAAGGATATAGTCTTCGAACATGATTCGAAAACCAAGCAGGCTTGGATTGCTCTATGCGTGGAACGCGGTGAAATAGACAATTCCTCCTCGGACGTTAAAAAGAATACTTCGCGATTTAAGGAAGTTGAATCCACAGATCGTGATTGCAGGCGATACGAGTCGGAGCCGCTATCTTACAGCAAATCACCACGGCAGGTTCTCATAGAGCTGGTGCAGAATACCCGGCAGGACATATGGAGCGAACTCCGTCCTGGTGGATACCGTTTTTGGTTCAGCTCGATCCCCAAAGCAAGAAGACGCGCACAACTAGCCTCCGGCTACGAGGCAATGTTTTACTTCGGCTCCGTAAGTCGCTATAGGCCTGAAGACTTTCAAAAACTAACTGCAAGCAAACACGGGTGGATGATTCAGGAGTTTATCAACACTCAACCCTTGCAGTTTATCTACTTTCTCGGGAGTGATCTCATGGGCGCCGAGATGGTTGTTCCTGAACTCGGGTAACATAAATACTTTTAGCTTTTGAAAACGGTTCAAGGCAATTAGGGGCAATTCTGAAAGTGCAGAAAATGCAGGCATCGCTATTGGGAATAATTATGTTATTAGGGGCAATATTGGTTTCTGGTTGCGCTCCCGAGTTAACCCGCAGCATAATGGCCCGCGAAAGGACCGATGCCCCCTTGTCGGAGCCAGAGAAGTGATCGCTGATCCTCAAGATCGTGATAGAATCGTCAGAGAAGCCCACGGCGGTCGTATGCTGGAGTTCATTTGGGAAATCCCAGTTTACTGGAGCATGTCCTGTACGGTGAACCGGCTGGAGGAGAAAAGTGCATAAATATGCCTTGCTGTGTGTCGTCATAGGAGCTTCTGCTGGGGGGTGCAGGCAGGGGCCAATCGAGCAGGCAACTCATGTTCCGCAAGAACTGACTGTTGATCTCGGCAGCGGTGTCAAGATGGAACTGATCCTGGTCCGTACCGGCTGGTTCATGATGGGCTCCAACGAAGGCAGCTCGATTATGAGCCCAGTCCACAAGGTAACAATCCGCAAGCCATTCTACCTCGGCAAATACGAGGTCACCCAGGAGCAGTGGAAGGAGGTGATGGGCAACAATCCAAGCCTCTTCGTGGGCCCAACGGATCCGGTAGGAATGGTGAGCTGGCAGGACTGCCAGGTATTCCTCAGGAAGCTTCGCGAGATAGTCCCCACAATGAGGTTTCGTCTGCCCGCCGAGGCCGAGTGGGAGTATGCCTGCCGGGCGGGCAGCACGACTGAATACTACTTTGGTGGCGACCCGGGCCGCTTAGGCGAATACGCTTGGTGCTTTAGCAATTCCGGGGACAGGACGCATCCTGTGGGCGAGAAGAAGCCCAATGCCTGGGGCTTTCACGACATGTACGGCAACGTGTGGGAGTGGTGCCAAGATGTGTCGCACGATGGTTATTGGGGAGCGCCAACCGACGGCAGGGCGTGGGAGGGCGGCGGAGTCGTCCATCAAACCCTCAACGCCATGGTATGCGGCCAGTTCTGCGTCCGCCGCGTTCAACGCGACAATTGTTGGGGCGCAGACGCCTCCATATGTCACTCTGCCTATCGAAGTGGAGATGCCGAGAGCTATCGCGTTGCCCCCTTCGGTCTGCGTGTTGCGGCTGACGTGCCCAGAGGCGCATTACCCGCGCCGGTTCAGGCGCGAGATTAGCCCGCCCAGGGATGGATCCGGTTTCAGGGAAACCTGCGGCAGTCACCTATTTTCTACATCTATATTGTATGAATGTGACTATCCCGAATGGCCCGGAACCAATTCACAACTCGAGCGGATGCTCCACTCCCACGGTGTCGAGAGCGACGAGCGGTATGAGTTAGACTGAACCGTCGCGTATTCCTGGGCCTCCTCCGCCCCTTCCGGGGCGGAAATATAAGGCTATATCCACGAGTTGCGCGACGCCCGCCGACAGGCGGGCGTCGCTTCACTCGTGGCTACAGTCCATCGCCCCGCCGGGGCGATAAGAGGGTGGCTACAGTCCTCGGCTCCATTGGAGCCGAAGAGATAGTGAACTCACGATTCGGCTTTTCTCTTGTACCTGCCGGCCCGTCCGGCAAAATAGATCGCTGTTATTGAGGAGAGCGAATGCGAATTGTATTTTTCGGCAGTGGCGAGGTGGCTGGGCCTACGTTGGAGGCCTTGCGCGAATCTCACCATGAGATCGCGGCTGTCGTGACCCAACCGCCTCGCAAGGCCGGCCGGGGGGCCAAGGTTAGGCCCACGCCAGTAGATGAACTGGCGGGAAGGCTGGCGGTGCCGGTGGTGCGAACTGCCAACATAAATGAACCGCTGCAGGTGAGTTCCCTGCGCGGCCTGGGGAGCGATATTATCGTTGTGGTCGACTTCGGGCAGAGGATCGGCCGGGAGGTGAGGGATACCCCTCCACACGGGGCGGTCAATCTGCATGGCTCACTGCTGCCTAAATCCCGCGGGGCCGCCCCGATCAACTGGGCTATCATCCGCGGGGAGGCGCAGACCGGAGTGACCACCTTTCAGGTAGAAGACGTAATAGACTCCGGGCCCATACTGATGCAGCAGTCGCTGGATATCGGCCCAGAAGAGACGGCTGGGCAACTTCGCATGCGACTGGCCCGACTGGGCGCTGATGTGATGCTGCGGACACTGGACGGCCTTGCTGGCGGGACGGTGCAGCCTCGGCCACAGGATGAGGCCGGCGTCACGTTCGCGCCTAAACTGACCAAGGCCGACGGTGCCCTGGACTTCACGCGGGGCGCACAGGAGCTGGTCAATCACATTCGTGGCATCTGGCCCTGGCCAGGTGCGCAGGCGGATTTCGTGCACGCCGGCCATTCGCCCGTTCGAGTCATCTTCTCTCTTGCCCGGGCCGAAACCCAAACCCAAACTCAAACTCAAACCCGGGCGGAGCAGGCCGCACCGGGCAGTATCGACGAGGAGTTGCGCATCAACGTCGGCGACGGGGTCTTGCAGGTGATGGAGCTGAAGGTGGCAGGCAAGAGACTGATGACGTGGAAAGACTTCGTCAACGGCTACCGCGTCACCACCTGTGACCGGTTTGTCACCCCGGCGGGCAGGCCATGAAGGCCCAAACCAAAACCACGGCCCGCGAGCTGGCGATTGAGGCCTTGCTTGACCGGGAAGGCATGGTATGCGTGCATCTGCACAGGCTGCTGTCGCAGAGGTCGGTAGATGCAACCGAAGCGCACTTTGCTACGGAACTGGTCCACGGCGTCACTCGCCGACGGCGGACGTTGGATGAGGTCATTCGCGCCTACAGCGCTCGGCCCGGCCGATCGCTGCCGGCGACGGTGCGAGAGATACTTCGGCTGGCTGTGTACCAGTTGATATTTCTGGAGCGCGTTCCGGCATTCGCGGCGGTGAACGAGGCGGTGGCTTCCTGCCTGGCCCGGCATCCACGCTCCGCGGGTTTTGTCAACGCACTGGCCCGCGCCGTATCCGTCGGCTGCGGGGAGTTGCAAAACGGGCCGGCGCCGTTGACCGGCCAGTGCGTGGCCATTACACCGGACAGCTACCGCCAGATGGACCGGAAGGTGTTTCATTCCCGCCCAAGCGACGCCGGCCAGGCGGCATTGCTGGGGCAGTTGTGCAGTCTTCCGAATGATCTTGCCGGTCGTTGGCTGAAGCGGTCACGCTCGCCCGCCGACGCGTTCGTCGAGGCAATGCAGTCGAATGCCCGCCCGCCGATGGTGGCCCGAGTTAACGCAGCCCGAACGACTGTTGCCGAGGTACTCAGCCGGCTTGCGAGCGAAGGCGTGCAGGCCGTGGCTCATGAGAATGGCTCGAGCATTGTGTTCGTCGAGCATGCGAACGTCACGGACCTTGAGGTGTTCCGCCTTGGCCTGATAACGCCACAGGATGCAACGGCTACGGCGGTGGCACTGGCGGCGGAGGTGCGGCCGGGGATGAGGGTTCTGGATTTCTGCGCTTCGCCGGGCACCAAGACGACGCACATGGGCGAGCTGATGGCCGATGCCGGCGAAATCGTTGCGGTGGACGTCAAGGAGGAGAAGTTGGCCCTTATCGAGGCCGCGTCACGCCGATGCGGGTTGGGCATAATTCGCACGTGTTTGGCCGAGCATGTCGGGGCCCTTGAAGGCGGCTCGTTCGATCGGATTCTTGTGGACGCGCCATGTTCCAACAGCGGAGTTCTTGCCCGTCGGGTGGAGGCGCGGTGGCGGTTTCAAGCCGACCGGCTGGGCCGGCTGGCCGGCGACCAAAGGCAACTGCTGGCTTTGGCCGCTGCGTTCCTCGCCCCTGGCGGGAGGATGATATACAGCACGTGCAGTATCGAGCCGGAAGAAAACCAGGATGTGGTTCGTGGCTTTCTCAGAAAGCACGGGCAGTTAAAGCTCTTGACCGATCGTTGCGTTGGGCCGTTGGGCTTCGCACCACCGCAGCGATACCGAGACGGGGGCTACTTTGCGGTGCTGGCCAGGTGAGGCAGCCGGCTGAAGGAATCAAAGGTGCACCATTGCCGAAACGGTGTTAATTGTTAAATTGTAGCCGGTACAGGTCATTGGTTTAAAGAGGAGCCGTGTCAATGAAGCCGACAGTCAAGACAATCGCATCACAGCCTTCGTGGGTCATTCGCTCCAAGCAGGTGGAGCTGGCCGTTACGCAACTTGGCGGGCATATGGCACCGGTGACGTTTTATCGCAATGCCGGTCCCGTTCAGCCTTATTACATCAGCCCGTGGCAGTATGAAAAACGCGAGATCGCCGACCCCGTGTTACGCCCCGCGCGAGGCGACTTCTTCTGCATGCCCTTCGGGGCCAACGGGCAGACATATAGGGGCGAAACACACCTCTGCCACGGTGAGCCGGCGTCTGCGAAGTGGAATTGCCTCTGTGCGGCAAGGTGCGGCGGCGTGACGTCCGTGACGTTGCGGATGAAGACGAAGGTTCGGCCGGGCGAGGTCACTAAGACCCTTTCGCTGGTCGACGGGCACAACGTGGTGTATTGCCGGCAAGTGCTGGAGGGTTTTTCTGGAAAGATGCCCCTGGGCCATCATGCCATACTTTCCGTCCGCGAGAAGGAAGGCTCGCTTCGCGTGGCAAGCAGCAAGTTTCGCTTCGGCATGACCGCCCCATCGCTTTTTGCCAACCCGGCAGATAGGGAATACCAATCCTTTGCCGTGAACAAGACTTTCCGCGACCTGAGCCGAGTGCCTTTGTTGTGGAAAGACCCCCCCTACGGCGACTGCACGGCGTTCCCGGCCAGGACGGGTTTCGTCGACCTGCTGTCGGTGTTCAAAACGCCCGGCGATACGCCCGCTTGGATGACGGCCACCGACTCGGAGCAGGGTTATCTGTGGTTCTCGCTGAAAGACCCGGCCGTTTTGCCTGCGACGGTGATGTGGATATCCAACCACGGCCGGCACGGGGCACCCTGGGACGGGCGAAACCGCTGCCTGGGAATCGAGGACGTCTGCGCACACTTCGCTGATGGACTGGCTGCATCGGCTCGCCCCAACGTACTGACGGCGGCCGGCGTTCCGACCGTCATCAACCTGTCGGCCAAACGCCCGACGGCCGTCAACTTCATACAGGGCCTCACTAAGGTTCCGCGCGGTTTTACCACGGTAGAGGCCGTCGAGTTCGCCCCAGGCACAGTTACGTTCGTCTCGCCGACTGGCAAGCGTGTAACGGCCGAGGTAAACCACGAGTTCCTTCAAACCGGCCGGCTGTAACAAGGCCGTTGATTTGCAGTTGCCCTGATGGCCGGTGAAGAGGTGCCCTGTCGGCACCTCGTGCCTTCGGATTGTTTCTCTTGTGGCGGGCGGACCCGCCCTCGCCACGAGGCCCTCTTATTCCGACTCCGGCGTATCGTCTTGCTCCAGGGTATCGTCTTGCCTTGGCGTATCGTCTTGCTCCAGGGTATCGTCTTGCAGTGGCAGGTCCGGCTGCCCGTTCTCTTCGCCGATGACGCGTGCGAACCCGACGAGTTTGTCGCCTTTGCGAAGCGCGATGACCCGGACTCCCTGTGTCGCCCGGCCGATGGAGCGTAACCCGCTGACGGCGGTGCGTACTATCATGCCGTTGCTGGTGATCATCATCAATTCGTCGTTGTCCCGGACGACCTTCATCGACACAACCTTGCCGTTGCGTTCGCTGGTGCGGATATTGATCACGCCCTGTCCGCCGCGGCCTTGCAGGCGGTACTCTTCGGCCGAGGTGCGTTTGCCGTGGCCGTTTTCGCACACCGTCAGCAGTGTCGCCGTGGTGTCGACGATGGCCATATCCACCACTTTGTCACCCTTCCGCAGGCTGATGCCCCTTACGCCGCCGGCGGTTCGGCTCATCGGCCTGACGTCGGTCTCATTGAACCGGATCGCATGGCCGTCGCGGGTAGCGAGGACGATTTCGTCGTCACCCCTGGTTATCACCGCGTCGATAAGCGAGTCGCCTTCGGCCAGTCCTAAAGCATGGATACCGCCTTTTCGCGGTCTGCTGTATGCGGTAAGCGGGGTCTTTTTCACCTGTCCTTTTTGCGTGACGGTCATCAGGAACCGCTCGTCGAAGTGCCGAACGTTTATCACTGCCTGGATCGTCTCTTCCTTCTCGAGCTGAAGCAGATTGATTATCGCCCGGCCCTTTGTTGTTCGCGACAGGTTGGGTACGTCGTAGACCTTCAGCCAGTGCACCCTGCCGAGGTTGGTCAGGACCAGCAGAAAATCGTGCGTGCTGGCGATGAAGAGGTTCTCGATGAAGTCGCCTTCCTTGGCGTCGGAGCCGATGATTCCAATGCCGCCTCGGCCCTGGCGGCGATAGGTGGTCAACGGCATCCGCTTGATGTACCCGGCGTGTGAGAGCGTGACGACAACGTCCTCCTCGGCGATGAGGTCCTCAATGTCAAATTCGCCGATGGCACCGATAATTTCCGTGCGGCGAGGGTTGGAGTATTTGCTCTTCATTTCCAGCACGTCTTCGCGAATGATGTCGACAACGCGGGCATCATCGGCCAATATGGCCTCGTAGCCTGCGACCTCTTCGCACAACTCGGAGTACTCGCCCACGAGTTTTTCGATCTCAAGGCCGACCAGTTGGATCAACTGCAGGCGACCTATCGCCTCGGCCTGTACGCGTGTGAGATGAACTAAGCCGGCACCCAGGGGGTTGCGAAGGTCCTTGGGAATCTGCATGGCGTACGGGTGGTCGACTTCCACGCGGAAGGCGCGGGTTTGCAGTTTTTCGATGGCCTGCTCGCGCGTCTGGGCCGAGCGGATCAGTTTGATGACCTCTTCAATGTCGCAGACGGCGTAGATCAGCCCCACCAGAATGTGCGCACGCTGCCGCGCACGGCGAAGGAGGAATGTCGTCCGTCGGCGAATGACCTCTTTGCGATGGACCAGAAACTGCTCCAACAGCTGCCTGATGTTCAGCGTACGAGGCGCACCGGCCACCAAGGCAATGTTGATGATACTGAAAGTGTTCTGAAGCGGGGTGTACTGGTACAACTGGTTGACCACCACTTCCGGCTCGGCGCCCTTTTTGAGATCCACGACAATCCGCATACCCGTTCGGTCGCTGTGGTCCTGCACGTCGCTGATGTCTGATATTCGCCCGTTCTTGACGGTATCAGCAATCCGCTCGATGAGAGTCGACCGCAACACTTGATAAGGGATTTCGGTAATTACGATTGTGGTTTTGCCACCCCTGCGCTGCTCGGTGTGCATCCGTCCGCGAACTATGATTTTGCCGCGTCCGGTAGTGTATGCCTGCACGATTCCCTCCCGGCCGCAGATCATTCCGCCGGTGGGGAAGTCAGGGCCGTGGATAATCTTGAGCAGTTCCCGGATACTGATATCGGGGTTTTCCATCATCGCCACCAGTGCGTCGCAGACTTCCGCGAGGTTGTGTGGCGGCAGGCTGGTGGCCATGCCGACGGCGATGCCCTGTCCCCCGTTAACCAGCAGGTTGGGAAACTTCGCCGGCAGTACCACCGGCTCGGTGCGTGTGTCGTCGTAGTTGGCCTTCATGTCGACCGTTTCGAGGTTCAGGTCGTCGAGCATTTCGACAGCCAGGGCGGTCATTCGGGCCTCGGTGTATCTCATCGCCGCCGGCGGATCGCCGTCGATGCTGCCGAAGTTACCCTGCGGGTCGATCAGGCAGTGCCGCATGTTCCACTTCTGGCCCAGGCGCACCAATGTGGGGTAGACCACGCTTTCGCCGTGCGGGTGGTAATTACCACTGGTGTCGCCGGCGATCTTGGCGCACTTGCGGTGCTTGCTGCGAGGGCCCAGGTTCAGGTCGTTCATCGCGACCAGGATTCGCCGTTGCGACGGTTTGAGCCCATCTCGCACGTCCGGCAGCGCGCGGTCCATGATCGTGCTCATGGCGTACGTCAGATACGAGTCTCTCATCTCCTCTTCGATGAGGAGGTCCTCGATTTGCTCGTTCTCGAAGACGAGTTGGCCCGTTCCGAGTGGGCTGTCCATGCCGTTGTCTTCGGACATTTCTTCCGAGTTTTCTTCCATTTCGTCAGCCATGCCGTGACGACCTCCGGTTCGTCATACTCCGATAGATCACTAGAAATCTTCGCCCGAAAACACCCACAGGGCAGCTATAAGGCCCGGCTGGGTAAACAAGACCCTTCATTTTAACATTCCAGGTGGACTGTGTACAGAAAATGCGCCGGAAAACCAGCCCAGAGAACGATTTGCCCCGCGATATAAGGCATAGCATGGTTGCCGGTCTTTGATGGTTTTCCTAAGGCCCGCCGACGATCCTGCCTGTATCGCGGGCGATCATAAGTTCCTCGTCGGTAGGTATCACCCAGACGGGTACCTTGGACTGTTGGGAACTGATAGGGCCTTCCTTTCCTCCTCGTGTTAGCTCGTTGAGCGTTTCATCCAATCGGACACCCAGCGAGCCCAGGCCGGTGCACACCGTCGCACGGGTCGATAGGCTGTTCTCGCCGATGCCGCCGGTAAAGACGATTGCATCCGACGCCGGCAGTACGGCAAAGTATGAGCCTATGTAGCGGATGATCCGATATGTAAATAGCTCGACCGCCAGTTTTGCCCGTTCATTTCCGTTTGTAGCCGCCTTGATACAGTCTCGCATGTCGTTTCCCACCCCCGAAACGCCCAACAGCCCGCTTGCCTTGTTCAAGGCCGTGTCGACCTCGGCCGGGGCCATTCCGATGACGTTGATGAGGTAGAACACCACCGCAGGGTCGATGTCGCCACTGCGTGTTCCCATCACCAGGCCGGCCAGCGGAGTCATGCCCATGGAGTGCTCGACTGCCATTCCGCCTTGGACGGCCGTCATGGAACAGCCATTGCCGAGATGACAAGTGATCAGGTTGACCTGCTGGACTGGTTTTCCCAGCAGTTCCGCCGCCCGGTTTGTCACGTAGCGATGCGATGTTCCATGGAAGCCGAACTTGCGGACGCGGTACTTTTCGTACCATTCGTACGGCACGGCGTACATCCACGCCCGCCGTGGCATATCGGCGAAAAAGGCCGTGTCGAAAACCGCCACCTGGGGCGTCTGTGGCATTGCCGCCATGGACGCCTCGATACCGGCCAGGTTGGCCGGATTGTGCAGGGGGCTGAGCATGAAAT
>JABMQG010000289.1 GCA_013203365.1 Planctomycetota bacterium
CACTCGCTGTTGACGATTGCCACGGGCCCAACCTCGATAGATGTTGCCCCGATGGCGGAGACGTCGATGCAGACCTGCCCGCAAAGCTGGCCGCTGACGGTTGCGCTGATCTCCCGCCTGCCCGGCTGGGCGACGGCCGGGACGGTCATCGGCAGGTATATGACGGCCCGCGTCTTGTAGACGTAGTTGACGATTCTTTCTGAGCCAAGGTCGGTCTGGTAACTCTGGTCCGGCGACCAGAGAACCTCGCCGACGAGCAGACCCCTAGCTTCGACGGCGACCTTGGCGGGTTTGACGATCTCACCGGGGGAGGGACTGTAATAAACCCAGCCGTCGCCGATCAGTATCTCGACGGCGACGTGAAAGTCCTGTCCGGCGGTGACTGTGCTGTGCGAGGCGACGGCCCTGACCCGCAGCCCGGCGGCGGGAAACAATATCGGCGCAGACCCGGAAACTAGCAGGTCGCTCTGCTGCCCGCAAACCGATGCGACCACTGAAAAAAACACACCCACCAGAACCGTCAGGCGTTTCACCATCGCCATCTCCTCGCCGGCCCCCAAGTGCAAGACTGACAGGACTGCTGGTCAAGAACAGGCGGCGGCTTTGTCTATAGTCTGCGTCTGTGCCTGATGCTACTTCGATGCGGCTAGTTTTAGTTTTAATTCAAGTGCCTCAGCCAGCTTGCAGCCCCACTGTCGGCACCGCCCAAGCGCCTCATCGTCGGGCACGTAGTTGATTCGCAACGGCTCTGCCGCCGTCTCGATGCCCATCTCACCCAACATGGCATCCAATTGCCGCGGTGCCTCTCCACTCCAGCCGTAGGAGCCAAAGGCTGCCCCGACAATGCACTTCGCCTTCAGGCCCTTCAGATAGCACATCGCGTCGGCCACGGACGGGAAGATGCAGTTATTGATGGTCGGCGATCCGACGACCAGCGCGCCGGCGTCGAGCAATTCGCCGGCCAGGTCGCTACGGTGCGAGGCGCTCATCGACATCAGTTTGACCTTCACGCCGCCGGCGGCCAGACCCTCGCCAATGGCACGAGCCATCTTCGCCGTGCTGCCCCACATGGTGTCGTAGAACACGACGGCCTTGCTGGCGGGCCTTCGCTCGGCCCAGTTCGCGTATAAACCGAGAATCATCTCGATGTCCTGCTTCTTCCGCCATATCGGGCCGTGGTCTGGCGCGACCATGCCGAGTTCCAGGCCCAGGTTGGCCAGTTTCTCCAGCGCAGCGGCGACGAACGGCGACAAGGGAAGCAGTATGTTGGCGTAGTACTTTGCGGCCTCGTAGTCCAGAACCCACCTGTCCACCTCGTCAGCAAACCGTTCATAACTGGCCAGGTGCATTCCGAACGCGTCTTGAGAGAACAGCAGCTTGGCCTCGTGCAGGTAGCTGACCATGCTGTCGGGCCAGTGGCACATGCGGGTCTCCGCAAACGACAGCTTCATGTTGCCCAGGTCTAGGCCGTCGCCGTCGCCGACAACGGTGATCTCCCGGTCCATGTGGAAATGGCCGGCCAAGGCCTTCTGGCCCATCTTCGAGGCAAAGACCTTCTCCGGCTTGACGGCGGCGATCGCCTCGCACAGGCAGCCGGTATGGTCCATCTCCGAATGGTTGGATACGACGTAGTCGATCCTCTCCGGCTCGATCACCGAGGCTATCCGGGCGAACATCTCATCCGCAAATGGCCGCTTGACGGTGTCGATCAGCGCGACTTTATCGGCGAGGATCAGGAACGCATTGTACGTCGTGCCGCGGCTTGTCAGATAGCCGTGAAAGTTCCGCACGTCCCAGTCGATGGCGCCGACCCAGTAGACGCCGTCGGTTACCTTGACGGCCTTGAAAAGCTGGTTCATTATAGTTTCCCGCCCAATTGTCCCCTATTTCTACAGGGCCTTTAGTTGCTTGGTCAGTTCCACTACATGGCCTATTTCCTGCCTTATGATCCCGTCGATCCTGTCCTTGCCGACCGAGCTGGGAACCACTTCCTTCATGCTCTGGTAGAAGACTATGGAATCCTTTTCCATGCCTATGGCCTTATTAAACAACTCTTCGATGGGTTGGCTTGACTGGAAAGTCTCGGTCGGCTTGCCGCCGAAGATCTCCCCGGCGACCATCGCTTGCAGGTAAAGCGCCGCCTCATTGTCCGGGTCGGCCGTGATTGGCCCTCTCTCGGCCTTGGTCAATTCCGCTCGCATGGCCGCAAAAGTCTTCTCGTGGTCGTCTTCCATACTTGCCAGGTGTTCCAGCAGAGCCCGGCTTTGGCCGTCGGTCGACTTTGCGGCGGCGCGGTAGAACTTCGCGCCGTTTCGCTCGATTTGCTCTGCCATCTCGAAGATTTCGTCTGCGTTGAAAGTAATCATACCATCTCCTTTTCTATGCACTGCTTCTGACCTCGTTCATTCCGATGGCAGACCCCGATGGACGGCCGACCACGCTTCATTGTATCCGCCGGCAAGCGCTACGCCAAGTTCCACGACCGGGAACCCGATCCGCCGGCCGGTGGACTTGCAGGCCCATAATGCATGACGACCCGCCGAATATGAATTGGAAAGTAACGGTCCAACCCGGACCGGCCTGAATGCGGTCAACCGATGCCGGCTATGCCTTGCTATGGCCAATCTATCCGTCCCGTCCGGTGAATTTCGAGGCAGCCTAGCTTTTTCCCAGCGCTGAATTCAGAGCGGACCGGTAGTCCTCGGCGGCGTGAAGGCCTATAAGTGTCTTGGCAGGCTTGCCTTTGCTGAAGATCATCACGGTCGGGTAGGCCTCGACGCCGTATTCCGTCATCAGCTGGTCTGATTTGTCGCCGTTCACCCTCACGAACTTCACACTGGAGCCGTATTCGTTGGCCAACTGATCTATCGTGGGCGCCAAGACCTTGCAAGGCCCGCACCAGGTTGCGTAAAAGTCGACCAGCACAGGCTGGTCCGCCTTCAGCACCGTGGTATTGAACTGCTCGGGCGTGGTCACTTCGACGATTTGCCCGTGGGCGTTCCCACCGGTTCCAACGAGCCCCGTCTTGTCGGCTGCCTTGGAATTATCTTCTCTGCAACCCGCCATTGAAATCATCAGCGACAAGGCCGCCGCGATGGCCGCCGCAACAAAAACACACTCGGCCCGATCGCTCAATCGCCGTAACCTGCCGCCACCAACCTCTCCACGAATAGAAGCTTCCATGATGCACCTGCCTTTCACACTTAGTGTCCCCTGGTTTGCATTTTTGCATTGAAATATCTAATGTCTGTCTGTGACACTAATAGAAGGCCACGGCTTCTCTTGGCTGCTCACTTATGCACGCTCACTCCCTATTGACATTACGCTGTAGCTGCCCGGCTGTTCGCCATGTTCCGATGTTGCCGGAGATACAGTATATTATACCACCCCTCCTATGCGGCCCCGTGCTTCGCAGCCAGGGCAACCAAAAGAATTTTGCTCCACTTGACGCAGGTCAAGAGCCCGCAAGGCAATGCAGGCTATTATTAGGGTGTCTGGCCGGTAGCGGCCGGCATTATCGGAGCTTATTGCGATGAAAAAGCGGACACGAAATATCGTAAGAATCGACGAAGACAAATGCGACGGCTGCGGGCTGTGCGTGCCGGATTGTGCCGAGGGTGCGATCCGACTTGTCGATGGCAAGGCCCGCCTGGTGGCCGAGCAATTCTGTGACGGCCTGGGTAACTGCCTTGGCGCCTGCCCCAACGACGCCATTACGATCGAACAGGCCCCTGTCGATGAATTCGACGAACATGCGGTCCGGGCGCATCTGCAGCATCTCGCAGCACACAAGTCCGCAGCCGCCGTCAGCCAGACCCACCCGGCCGACGGCGAGGATAAGCTGGCCTGCGGCTGCCCGGGCACAATGATGCGGAAGCTGCAAGTCGCCCCTTCAGCCTGCCAAACAGCCGACGCTCGCACGGGCAGCGAGGTGCGCCCGTCGCGCCTAGGCCACTGGCCGATACAACTGACGCTGCTGCCGATGAAGGGCCAGATGTGGGAAGATGCGGACGTCCTCCTGGCAGCCGACTGCGTCGGATTCGCCATGCCGGACTTCCACGATCGGCTGCTGGGCGGCAAGACCCTCGCGGTGGCATGCCCAAAACTGGACGACATTGAGGCGCATATTGAGAAGCTTGCCTCGATCTTCGCCAACAACACCGTTCGGTCTCTGACCATAGCGCACATGGAGGTGCCGTGTTGTGCTACAATAATGGCCGCTGTCGGTCAGGCCCTCGAACTGTCTGGTCGAACGGACATTCCCGTACGCGAGTTGACGATCGGTATTGACGGATCGATAGTCAATCAGGGGTATCTGAAATGACGGCCTGGCTTGTAAAGACCACCAGTGGCACATAATTTACCGAGATACTCATTAAAAAGGAATCGATCATGACCATGTTTTGCTACCAGTGCGAACAGACGGCCAATCAGACGGGTTGCACGGTCCGCGGAGTCTGCGGAAAAGAACCCGACGTGGCGGCGATGCAGGATTTGCTCGTGTCGACGGCCAAGGGATTGGGACAGCTCGCGCATCGGTTGAAACGGTTCGGCGTAACTGACCGCCAGGCGGATGTCTTTATTATAGAGGCCTTGTTCTCGACGGTTACCAACGTGAACTTCGATGCCGATCGAATCGAACAACTGCTGCATCAGGCCCGCCAACACGGCGAACGGCTCGTTGGGATTTACCAGCAGGAATGCCGGAAAGCCGGCACCAAAGGCGAGGGGCTCTATTGGCAACGAAGCCAACTTGCGGATACCAGGGAAGGATTACTTCAGCAGGCCCGGCTGCTGCAGATCGACAAACGCAAGACCGCACTCGGCGAGGACGTTGTCGGCCTGCAGGAGCTGATCACCTATGGCCTTAAGGGTGCGGCCGCCTATGCCGATCACGCGCAAATCCTCGGGGTCGCCGACGACGAGGTCTTCGCCGCATTCAACGAGGTGCTCAGCTATCTCGCCGACAACCCAACCGACGTCAACACGCTGACGGCCATGGCGATGAGGGTGGGCGAGCTGAACTTGAAGGCCATGGAACTGCTCGACGAGGCCAATACAAAAGCCTACGGGCATCCCGAGCCAACAAAGGTCCGCGTAACGCCCGTGGCGGGAAAGTGCATCGTCGTCTCAGGCCACGACCTCAAGGACCTCCAAGAGCTGCTCAAGCAGACCGCCGGCAGGGGCGTAAATG
>JABMQG010000290.1 GCA_013203365.1 Planctomycetota bacterium
ACCCGTATAAGAGGCACCGAAGTCTTCGACCTCGCGATACCCGGTCAGGACATCGGCTTCGGCTGAGCTTAGATACGCCTGATCGCCGTTTTCGCTGAATGCAAAGCCTGTGATGCTGCCCGAATCGGAGCCGCTGTCGCCGAAGTTGGGGTCTTCGTAGAGAACAAGATAGTCGTGTGCATCTATCTTAGTGCCGATGGCGAACTGGTATTTCTGTAAATCATCGTCGCTGTCGCTAAGATACCAGCCTCCGATATCGATTTGCGAATCGGTTGTATTATACAGCTCTATCCAGTCCGCCTCGGTGTCGTGAGAATGGGCCAATATTTCGTTGATAACGACATCGCCGGGGTTGGGGATAATGCCGCTGTCGTCATAGCCGGGAGAGCCGCCGATGTATGCACTTGCTCGCCAGGAGTCTTGTTCGTCCCAATTGTTCGGGTCGGAATCGGCCGGGTCTATTATTGTCAGCGAAAAGCCCTGGCCGTCGGTAATGCTCCGCCAGCCGTCTTTATAGCTGAAGTTCAAAATGCTCTGGCCCAGGGCGTCCTCAAGTTCGATCCGCTCACCGGCGTTGTCCAGGCTGCCGGCGTACTCTCCTGCGATAACGCCGGAGAAGCCGGGGTACTGGGCGGCGAAGGCTGCCGCGCTTCTGACGACCAGCACATACTCCCCTGCAGCAAGCTCGACGTCGCCGAACGTAAAATCGATCCCATTGGTGAAACGGGCGAGATTGAGATTGATGGTTTCCGGCCCAATGTTTGTTAGTTCGATGAATTCCTCATTGGGATCGTCCGGATTGCCGGTATCCTGCGGATGGTACATAAGCTCAGTGATGCGGAGATTCTCGACTATCGGACCGGTGCCGTAAACGGCCTCATTCAAGGCGCTCCACTCACCGGAATCATTCAAGACGCGGGATTTGACGCGTACGGTATAGTTTAGAGTAATCGGCCCGACATACACCATCGCGCCGGACATATCGGTCACACTGATAAGAACCGTATCCGCGCCGTGTTTTTCACCATCGAAGGCATCAAGTTGGAGTTCGTAAGTTCCCGGTTCGCTGAAAGTGACAGTTGGGTCTTCGGCGTTGACGTTGGGTGAGAAGGCGGCCGAGCCTGGCCCGCTTAGCTTGGACCAGGTCAAGGTCAGGCTTGGCGGCTCGGGCAAGCCGTCGTCGCTTACAGTGGCATCCATCGTTGCCGTATCTTCCGGCCAGAGGATTGATTGATCGACTCCTGCATTGACCGCAGGGGCGTGATTGGCGGTCGGATCGATGTACCATGATACGGCGTTGAGGAAGATCGTTTCGCCGGCTGCGGTGAGGTTGTATTCTCCGTCGGGATCTGTGCCACCGGCGGCGAAGTACATTCGCGGGCCGACGGGGGCGTAGTCCGAGCCGCTATAGAAGGTTTGTCCGGCTTCCCATGTAACGATCCATACCTGGTTGTTGTCGGCTCGCCGCGCAACAATCGTGCCGTTACCGGCTACGGTTGTGCTGGCGAAGCTCACTACAGTGGTCAGAATCGAAACCTGGTTGCTGCCGTTCAGCGTTACCCCGCTGAATACTTCATGGGCGGGATCGACGGCTTCGAGCGTGGGCTGGCTATCGTTCGTTTGGCTCGTATCGAGCCACTCCCAGCGGTTGTTACGAACGATATGAGCGGCGGTTAGAATTATAGGTGTGGTGATGCTGTTCCATTCCGGCGCACCAGCAGTATAGCTACCACTATTTGTGTCACGACTGATGATTATTAGATCCGCTGCGTTCATGGTTGCTATTTCCGAAGCACCGAGGGATGCTCCATCCCAATTTCGGAAACTCAAATCCACGGTATATCCATGGGAGACGAGAAGGTCCACCCAACCTTGATCGGCCGGCCCACCGGTCATCTTGTCGTCGGAGACCCAGATAATAGTGCCCGATGATGCAGCCAACGGACCTGCGCTGGAAGGACTTGGCGAGGTTGTCGGAACCCGGGCGGATAAAGTCCCGCGACTTCCCACCAGCGGTCTGGGGTCGCTGCCGTCGAGAGTGTACCAGATGGTTCCGGAGCCATTTGGATTATCCATAGAGAGGTTGTCGCCGATTGATACGGCCCCGCCGTGCTGATATGAACTGTTGATGCCGAATACCGGAGCTTGCGTGTTCGGATACATGCCGTCGTTCTTGATATCATCGAGCACAAAACCGGTTCGCTGCGGGAAATACTCATTCCACATTCGATTGCGTTCTGTGATCCATTCGGCGTCGCGGGTGTAGGGCGTTGATCGTTGATTGTCCCCCCAGCGAACGGACTCGGCCACAACCGCGCGGTCGAGCAGGTCGAGCCGATACTGGTATAGATCTGCTACGCCCGTCGGCGTTAGTACGCCATTGTTGAAGAAATGCCGATGAACATGGTCGGCGAAGAGCAGCTTGTAGTCGTCGTTGCTACGCAGGTCTCGATGGAGGTCCGTGGGGCTGCCGTCGCCATCATCTTTCGTCACCACGTTCTGCTCGACCCATTTCATGCAATGTTCCGGATCCCAACTGTGATAGCGCCATAGCCCGGTAGCGGTCTCGCGGTTACGCGTCACGTACCAGTTATGATGGGCCCAGTCGGTGTTGCCTATGTAGAAATTCATGATCATGTAGTCGGCGAGGGCATCGACATCGATGAGATCGAGTATCGCGTTGTAATTGGTTGCAGAGGAAAGGTCCTGGTTGGCCGCTGCGCTAAGGGCATCGTAGTTGTCCGCCGCATTTTGCTTGGCTACGAGGTCATCATCAAAGCCGACCACCCAATCAAAGCCGGGGTCGTGTTTGAGCACGTCGTAGTCTTCTTTCTCGCCGTCGAGATACGAAGCGGCGAAGGCGCCGTCGGGACGCTCGTGGACAAAATACAATCCCCAATGCACTCCGTTGAGATAAAGATGCACGGGCCTGCCGTGAGGCGCCAGGCCTCCCATTGTGTTCTGGATGTCGCTTGGGAATTGGTCTCGAGTGTATTGGGCGTAGGGGTTTTGAAGGTCATCGCTGGTGGAGCTGTCGATATTGACTTTCACGGAACCTCCGTAGGCCCAGGTCATGTTCATACGGGCATCCAGGACCACGGTATCGAACTGGTTCACTTGGGAATCCGGGAAAAGGTCATAGCTCAGCTTGCCGGGGCCGCCGGTCGGGGTCCCGTCGTCCAACTGCTGGCGGAACTTCAAACGCATGGAGAGCTTATCCATCTTCCAACGGCTTGTGCTGCTGCCGCCTACGATCTGCACGGTGCAGTTGACCTGGAATCCTTCTTCGCTGCTGTCCGGCGAAATCAATTCCGCCGAGCAGATTCGCTCGTCGCCTTCTCCGGAAATATAGATGCCTCCGCCTCCGAACCAGTCGTTCCAATCCATCACGAGCGATAGAGTTGGCGCTGCCAGCAGGGCATCGGCGACGTCAAAGGACAGCCCGTCGTCATCGGTAAATAGCTCATCGTCTATAACCTCGGGGTCCATTTCCCAGTCGGGGCCTGAATCGCCCCAGTTGGAATAGGCAGGCAAACCGCTGCCATCCTGCAGGAGAACGTGGTCGAGGAAGATGTATGTCTGCGTATCGATATTTGACGGCAGGTAAAGGGTTTTCACGGCTGCGGCCCGGAGGGATGTGGTCGTGACGACGGGAATCTGGGTGGCGTACACTGCGGCTGTTGCCGTGGGAGTGCCATCGGGGTTTAAGGGATCCGTGCCGTCAGTGGTGTAATAGACCGTCGCGCCGGGCGTATCTGTGGCGATGGTTACATCGATCGGCGCATAGTAGAAACCTCGGTCGTGGTTGAATTCCGTATCGGCCACTTGTCCGTCGAACGTATCCTCGCCGTTGTTCGTATAACCCGGCGAAGCTGTGGCGAAGTAGAAGAAGGTGCTGCTGCCGTCGAGATAACGCCCATACGATATATTGCTGACTTGATCCTCTATGATCACACTATCCACCACCGTTAGGCCGTCAACGTCGAGAATTGTCAGTGAATCGCCATCGGCGCCGAGCTTGAAGCCGACATGCAGCGGTCCGTCAAGCGTATCGTTGTCGGCCCAGAGGACCAGATAATCGTTGGGACCGATCGTTGTCTGTGCTGAATACCCGGTCGGTATTTGCCATATAGTCCCATCGTCGGCAACATACATACCGCCAATATCAACAGGAGAAGCTGTGGAATTGTATATCTCGAACCAATCGTCAAACTCGCCCTGGGGGTCTGAGATGCCGCTGGAGCTGTTGTTTGACGCCATTAGCTCGTTGATCTGCAGGGTTACTGGTATTATCTCGATATAATCGCCGTTGATCGTCGCGAGGGTGTCCACGAAGATCTCCGCCTCTTTGCTAGGCGGGTTTTGCCAGCCTGCGACATCTAAAAACTCCACACTGTGCATCCCCACTTCCAACGAAGTGACCGTGGTCCCGCTAGCCTGCCAAGCGCCGTCATCGACGCGCCATTGAGCCCCTTCACTAATTACCTCGGGAGGAGTTATCGTTACTCTTAGTGATCCTGTATGTCGGCTGTAAGATCCCGTTGCTTGGGTCATCGAGCCAATACTCACCTGGACTTGCTGATTCCCCGGCGTATACCAATTGGGGATTTCCAGAAACTCCACGGTGTGTGCACCTGCGGCAAGGGCGCTTTGCGTATGACCGCTGCTGTGCCAATCGCCGCCATCGACGCGCCAGAAAGCACCATCGTCCTGCGCCGCTTCCGGTTCGATGAAGACCTGTAAGGATCCGGTCTGCCGGACGTAGGTTCCCGTGGTGGTCGTTAGCGCGCTGTCGCTTATTTGCACTATTTCGTCGGCCGGCTTGGTCCAACCGGTAACGTCTTTGTAGTCAATCGTGTGCGAGCCGACGGGCAGGCTGCTTACCGTTGCCCCGCTGTTCTGCCAGCCGCCCCCGTCAACGCTCCACTGCGCACCGGCAGTCACGACCTCGGATGGCGAGATATTGACCTGCAGCGAGCCGACCTGCTGGACGTAAGCCCTGCTGATATCGGTCAGCACGCCATCGTTGATCTGCACTGCTTCGCTGCCCGGCTTCGTCCAATCGGTGATGTCCTTAAACTCGACCGTATGCGAACCGGTAGTTAAGCTGCTCACAGTTGCCACGCTGCTCTGCCAGGCGCCGCCATCGACGCGCCATTGCGCACCGCCGGTAACAACCGCAGGCGGCGTGATCGCAACCCGCAACGACCCGGTCTGCCGGTCGTAGGTCCCCGTAGTGCTCGTGACCGCGCCATCGCTTATCTGCAC
>JABMQG010000291.1 GCA_013203365.1 Planctomycetota bacterium
CCCGGACGTTCGATGCACTCCTGAAAGCCATTGCCGATGCTTTGAAGATCGTTACCGACCAAGACACACAAGGATGGTTCTCCTCGTGCGGCTATGTTGCAAGATAATCGTGATATGCTCTAGCGATTCAAAGGCCAATAGGACCACATCCGGCGGGATCTTGGACAGGGTTTTATCGCCAATACAGAAGGTAGGCGATATAGCCGGCATAACCGAACAGCATGATGGTAGCTTCCCATCTGTCCAGGCGATGTTTCTTGCCGGTAAACATAACCAGGAACAGGAACATCGTGGCAGCGATCAGAACGTAGAAATCGACGTTAAAAACGGTGCCGTAGCTTACTGGGCGGATACTCGCGCTGACGCCCAAGACGGCCAGTATATTGATAATGCTCGACCCAACCACATTGCCTATGGCAATGTCGCATCGCCTGCGAAACGCGGCAACGGTGACAGTCGCCATTTCCGGCAGCGAGGTTCCGACCGCTATGATTGTGCAGGCAATGAACTTTTCACTCAGTCCGAACTGCCGGGCCAGTCTCATGGCACCGTCTATGCACAGCCTGCCTCCGCCAAACAGGGCACCGAGGCCGCAGATTATCAACAATAGGGAAACGCCCAACGAATACGTCCTAACGCTGTACTTGTCAGACGATTCCACACGCGATATGCCAAAGAGATAAGTGATAAAGACTGCGAATAGAAGACACAGCACCAGACCGTCGTTGCGAGAAAGAATACCCGGCATTAAGGCACTGCCCCACGAGTCGTTGACCAGGAGGAACAGCACCAACGTCGCCAGGAGTGAAAATGGGATTTCTTTCCAGACCGTGTTCTTCTGGACGGTCAACGGGTAGATTAAGCCTGCGACCCCCAAGATAAGCAAGGTATTAAGGATGTTGCTACCGATGATGTTGCCGAAGACGATTTCATTTTTGCCGTCGATGGAGGCGAAGATGTTCACCGCCATCTCCGGCATGGATGTGCCGAATGCCACCACGGTCAAGGCAATGACGATTTCGGAGATTGCCAGTCTGGTAGCCAGCGAGGCCGCCCCGCGCACCAATAACTCGGCCCCCAAGATCAGCGAAATCAAGCCACCCGCAAGCAACAACGTCGAAAGCAGATTATTCATGATCAGATCAACCCATCGCGGTTGTTTTCTCGTTCGGCAGGTTCGACGTGAACGATCACATCAAGGACCTGATTTTGGCCTTGGATGACTGCTCGTCTGACGGCCGACGCAATTTCATGGCCCTGTGCGACTGTGATGTCAGGATTGACCTGGACATGGATATCGACGATAACCTTCCCGCCTGTCTGTCTGGCCCGAAATGAATGGAAGCTTTGGACGCCTTGCGTACCTGTAACTGCCTGTTCGATCGACCCCATGATCTTGCTGCTCGGCGAGCGATCCACAAGTTCGGCGGCGTTTTTGGCCATAATCTTCCATGCCACCACGAGCAGGAATGTTGCAAGCACCGTTGCGGTAAGCGGGTCCAGGAATTGCCAGTTGGGCCCTCCGAACAGGACACCCGCCAGGCCGATTGCAGCGGCCACGGATGTAAAGGCATCGGTGCGGTGATGCCAGGCATTGGCGAGGAGCGAAACGTCACTGCTTCTGTTTCCGACGAGACGGGTGAGCCTGAACATAACCTCCTTCACAGGTGCGGAAACCAAGGCCAGCCAAAAAGGCAGGCCCGCAGAGATACTCCTCTGGCGACCGTCGATGATGTTATGAAAAGTCCTTATGGCGTCGTAGGCAATCCATGCAGCCGCACCGGCCAGGGCCGCGCCTACGAACAGGGCCACCAGGGTCGAGAAACGCCGATGGCCGTATGGATGGCATGAATCGGCCGGCTTGTTGGATACGCGCAGTCCTGCCAGCACGGCGAAGTCAGTTAACAAATCGGAACCGCTGTGAAGGCCGTCGGCCAAGATGGTTTGACTTCGGCAAAAAATCCCTGCAAGGATCTTCCCCGCCGCAAGAAGCATGTTCACACAGAGGCTTGCCCAGGTGATGCCCTTTGGCGACAGCAGACGGCTTCGGGTTGCTTGCGGATCCTGCATATCTTTCTTCAGAACCGACCCCTCAGTATCTACGAACCCAGTTGCATGAGTCTCTAGCCCCTCTGCCCGGCGTTTGTGGGCTGCGGGGCCGACAGCCTTTCGATGGTAAAGGCTATATTCTGCCAGGTGAGTACCTGTATGCAAGGCCGATCTACAATTTATGTTAGATTCGACGCTGCGCCTAGCGGTGCACTACCGGGCGGCATTAAAATGTAGGCGCAAAGACTGCATGATATAACCGGCTCGACAAAGGTGTAAATGAGATCGAAATCTACTATAATGAGCCCGACGATGCGCCAGTGATGGTTTTCGACCGGGCAAGATCGGCGCATTAGAGGAGGCGGTGATGTTTCAGGAGGGCGCTTTGGCCGCGCCGGCGATGAATATAGAGGTTTAAGGCAATGGCTGGACTGCTGCGAATATCAGAGGCATACGTCTTGGCGTTCCACGCGTTGGCATATATGGTCGCCTCCGATGACCGAAAGCCCGTAACCGCCATGGAACTGGCAAGGTATTTTCGTGTTAGCGAGGCCCATTTGGCCAAGGTGCTTCAACGGCTGGCACGGCTGGGTTTGTTGGTGTCGAAGCGGGGGCCCGGCGGGGGGTTCGTCTTGGGCCGTCGGCCGGAAGACGTGACGCTGCTGGACATCCACGTGGCGGTGGACGGGCCGCTGGTTGAGTCCACCTGCCTGCTGGTGGAACACATCTGTAAGCCAGGCACGTGCGTGATGGAGAAGCTGCTCCGCTCCGTGTACGACCAGGTGCATGAGCGCCTTGGCGAAACCCGGTTGACGGACCTGGTTGACGCGTCATGGGAACCGCGAAACGCTGGGCCAGGGGAGGCGGCCGGAGGCGGTCAACCCGCGGTCAGAGGCTAAGAGTCGGTGCCCCGTTGCCGGGGGCCGGTGCGTGCTGCTCGGCGGCCGTGGGAAAGTATCTGATGGTTGATATAAAAACTCGTTTCGCTCCTTCGCCGACGGGTCAGTTGCACGTCGGCTCGGCGAGGACGGCGTTATTCTGCCACCTGCTGGCACGCAAGATGGGGGGTATGCTCCTGCTGCGGATAGAAGACACCGACCGCGCCCGACACGTCGAGGGTGCCGTCGAGCGGATCGTCGATGACCTCAAGTGGCTCGGCATTGACTGGGACGAGGGCGCAGGCGTCGGCGGCGACAAAGGACCGTACGTCCAGAGCCAGCGGCTGGGGATATATACCAAGCACGTCGAAAAGCTCCTCGACGCCGGCCTAGCCTACTATGCCTTCGAGACAGCCGAGCAGTTGGCCGGCCTGCGCCAAACGGCTGAGGCCGAGAAACGCTCCTTCATCTATCGTAGGCCGGATTCGCTGCCCACCCGTGGCCAGGCCGAGGCAGTCAAAGCCGAGGGCCGGCCTGCCGTGGTTCGGTTCAAGACTCCGGGTGAGGACGTGGCCATACACGACGAGGTCTACGGCGTGGTGACCGTGCCGGGCGACCAGCAGGACGACTTCATTATAATGAAGGCCGACGGCTGGCCGACGTACCACCTGGCCAATGTGGTCGACGACGCCCTTATGGGCGTGAACTTCATCGTCCGCGGGCAGGAGTTCCTGGGACAGACTTGGCGGCACAAGTTGCTGCGGGATGCGTTCGGCTGGCCGGAGCCTCGCTATGCGCACCTGCCGTTGATTATGGACATGAAGGGCCGAAAGCTGTCGAAGCGCGACGGCGACGTGGACATCTTAAGCTTCCGCAAGGCCGGTTATCTCCCCGAAGCGATGATCAATTTCATCGCCCTGCTGGGCTGGTCGCCGGGCAACGACCGGGAGCGGTTCTCGCTGGAAGAGCTTCGCGAGGCATTCGATATTGACAGACTGAACAAGACCAACGCCAAGTTCGACCGTGACAAGCTGCTGGCGTTCAACACCGCCGCCATCGCCGAGGCGGACGAAGATCGGCTGCTGGTGGCGTTCGAGGATTATCTCTCTCTGAACGAAACGCCGTTTCCCGCCGGCGATACTGCGATGCTTCGCCGGTTGCTGCAAGTCAACAAAGGCTTCCGCACCTTTGCAGACATAGTGAGCAAGAGCGGCAGCCTGTTCGTTGCTGACGACGCTGTCGAGTACAACGGAAAGGCCGTAGAGAAGGTGTTGGCAAAGAATGACGGCGATGGTTGGGCGGTATTGGCTGAACTGCGTGCGCTGTTGGGTGCGTGTCCCTGGACCGGCGAGGCGTTGGAAAAGCTGCTCGGGGAGTTTTGCACCGGCCGGGGGCTGGGCATGGGCAAGGTCGCCCAACCGTTGCGGGTCGCACTTACCGGCGGGACCATAAGCCCGGCCATCGGCGAGACGCTGACCCTGCTCGGCAAAGACAAGACCCTCTCGCGAATCGACCGCTGCCTGGCGCTGGCTCGCACGTGAAGTCGCCGCTCCAGCCTTCGCCGGACAAAGCCGATCTCATGCCTTCGTGTAGCCGTGCGGGTGGGTCTGATGCCAATTCCATGCGTGTTGGACGATAGTGCTGATCCGGCAGTAATTGGGGCGCCAACCGAGTTGTGTCATTGCCTTCTCGGCTGAGGCAACCAGCCTGGGGGGATCGCCCGGTCGGCGGGGAGCGGGTTCGGCTGGTATGGGCCTGCCGGTGACCGTTCGGCAGGTGGCGATTATCTGCCTTACGCTGAAGCCTTCGCCGTTGCCAAGGTTGAAGACCTTTACCGTCCCTGGTTCAATGGCTTCGGCTGCCAGGCGATGGGCGTCGGCAAGGTCCATCACGTGGATGTAGTCGCGGATGCACGTGCCGTCCGGGGTGTCATAGTCGTCTCCGAAGATCATGACCTTCTCCCGTACGCCCAGCGGCACCTGAAGGACAAGTGGAATCAGGTGCGTCTCCGGGTTGTGGTCCTCTCCTATTTCACCGTCCGGCGCTGCGCCAGCCACGTTGAAGTATCGCAGGGCAACGCAGCCCAGGCCGTATGCCCGGGCGTATGCCCGCAGCATGAATTCCACGCACAGCTTGCTGGACCCGTACGGGTTTATGGGGTCCAGGCGGTCGTCCTCGCGTATGGGAATGCGCTCCGGCTCGCCGTACACCGCAGCTGTCGAGCTGAAGACCAACCGCTGGACAGCGGCGGTGCGCATCGCCTCCAGAAGCGTCATACCGATGATGGTATTGTTGCGGAAGTACTTACCGGGGGCGACGACCGACTCGCCCGCCTCGATGAAACCGGCTAAGTGAACGACCAGGTCGATCTTGTGATCTCGCATCACGGTGGCCAGTGCATCGCCATCGGCCAGATCGGCGCGGATCAACGGGGCTTTGCCTACGGCTTCGGCGTGGCCGTTACCTAGATTGTCGTACGCCACACAGGAATGCCCATGGGCGGTCAATACCTTCAAAACGTGAGAGCCGATGTAACCGGCCCCGCCGGTAACCAACACGTTCATGCCTACTCCCATTAGATCAGCGGGTAAGTTTTTAGTGATTATAGACTTCTCGGCATGGGTTGCAACGAACGAGGGGAATATTGAACTGGCCGGGCCGGCGGACCTAGAACGCAATCGCCACCGACGAGGCTTGCATTTGCCGAGGAGGCGGACGAAACTAAAGCAGTTGTCTGTGATAGGCCGCATTGAAAAAAGTGAGATGTTGGCCCGAGCGATCGGGCGATTGAAGACGGGAAGGGTGGTGAGTCTTTCCGGCGTGTGGGGGTCTGCTGCGCCATTCTTGGCCGCGGCGATGGCGAGGGCGACTGGGCGGGTCTTGTTATACGTTTGTCCGCACCTGGATGACGCCGACGATCAAGCCGACGACATGGAGTTGTTCTGGGAGTTGCCGAGGGAGGATGGGGGGCCAGTTGGCGTCGTGCCGGCGGCGAAGTTGTTTCCTGCCTGGGAAAACAACGCCGCTGGCGAGCAGATCAGCGATGAAATAGCGGCCCAGCGGCTTGATGTCTGCACGGCCCTGCGGCGGCAGAGGGGCCGCGACAACCAGCGGGAGTGCGTCATAGTGGCCCCGGTGACGGCCCTTCTGCAGCCGGTTCCGAACGAAGACACACTGGCCGGATCGCGGTTGTACCTGCAAGTCGGGGCGCAGCAGGACCCCGATGCGCTTGCTGATTGGCTGGTGTCGGCCGGTTTTGAGCCGGCCGACATGGTGGAAGGCCTAGGCGAGTTCGCCCGCCGGGGTGGGATTGTTGACATCCTGCCGGCCGGGGAGACGGAGGCGGTACGCGTCGAGTTCTTCGGCGATCAGATCGACTCGATCCGCAGGTTCGACCTGGACAGCCAGCGATCGAACGACCGGATCGAATCTTACGAACTCTTGGCCCCTGCTGCTGGGCGAGAGATACGCTCCGGCAAGACGACCAACTTGCTCAGTTACCTGCCTGGCGACGCCATCGTTTGTCTGGCCGACGCCGTGGAAGTCGCTACCATGGCCGAGGCGTTTTATGGTCGGCTCAGCGACACCACAGGGCTGTTCAGTCCGGAGTTGATCTTCGCGGCCCTGCAAAAATTCGCGACCGTGGAGACACATCCTTTTACCGCGCCGGCCGATGACACGCTGAATTTCGCCATGCAGTCGTTGCAAGGCCTGGTGGGCCAGGTGGAGGAGGTGATGGCGGGGTTTTCCAGGCTCAGCGAGTCGGCCGACGTGACCGTATTCTGCGAAAACGCCGCCGAGCAGCACCGTCTGGCCGAGCTTATGGAAAGTCAAGGCACCGGGCTGTCCGACCGGGTGCTAACGTCGATAGGGCACCTGAATCATGGGTTTTATTGGCCGGGCGAAAGACTGGCGGTGGTCGGTCACCACGAGTTGTTTCAGCGATACGCCAAGCGTCGTCGGCTACGACGGGTGCGGGCGGGCAGGCCGATCGACAGTTTCATCGACCTTGAAGTCGGCGACTACGTGGTACACGTTGCTCATGGCGTGGCGCGGTTCGAGGGCCTGCGGAGCCTGGAAGAGGAGGCCGGCCGACGGCAGGAATACCTTTCGCTGCGGTTCGCCGACAACGCCATGCTCCACGTCCCCAGCAGCCAGGTCTCTCTCGTGCAGAAGTACATCGGCGCCAAACGGCATAGGCCCAAGCTCAGCAAGCTTGGCGGGGCTACCTGGCGCCGGCAAAGGGATCGCGTGGCCGAGGCGGTTCGCGACCTGGCCGCCGACATGCTGCGCATACAAGCCGTGCGCGACAGCACTGTGGGGCAGACTTACAGGCCCGATACCGACTGGCAGCGTCAATTCGAGCAGGAGTTCCCTTACACCGAGACGGCCGACCAGATCAGTTGTCTGACCGAGATCAAGAGCGACCTCACTCGCCCTCGTCCGATGGATCGGCTGTTGTGCGGGGACGTGGGTTTCGGCAAGACCGAGTTGGCCGTTCGCGCCGCTTTTAAGGTGACCGAGCAGGGCAAACAAGTGGCGCTGCTGGTGCCGACGACCGTGCTGGCGGCCCAGCACATGCGGACCTTCGCCGAGCGACTGGCCGACTACCCCTTCACGGTGGAGGTACTGAGCCGATTCCGCAGCCAGGCCGACCAACAGCGGATCGTCAAGGCCGTCGCGGCGGGCAAGATCGACGTGCTGATCGGCACGCATAGACTATTGAGCGAAGATATCCGTTTCGCCGACCTGGGTTTGGTAATCATAGACGAGGAGCAGCGATTCGGCGTGGCGCACAAGGAACGGCTCAAGGCGATGCGAGCCACTGTCGACGTGCTGACCATGACGGCTACGCCCATCCCGCGGACGCTGCACATGGCGTTGATGGGTCTGCGGGATATCTCCAACCTTACAACCCCGCCGCTCGACCGCCGGGCCATCCATACCGAGATATGCCAATACGACGAAGGTGTGATCAACGCGGGGATCGTTCGCGAACTGAACCGCCAGGGCCAGGTGTTTTTCCTTCACAACCGGGTCCATGGCATAGAGAAGGTGGCCGCCGACATTCGGCGGCTTGTCCGGGATGCCAGGGTGACGGTGGCGCACGGGCAAATGCCGGCCGGTCAACTGGAGCGGGTAATGCTGGCCTTTGTGCAGCAGGAATATGATGTCCTTGTCTGCACCACGATCATCGAGAGCGGCCTGGATATACCCACGGCCAACACGATCTTCATCAATCATGCCGACCGTTTCGGCCTGGCGGAGCTGCATCAACTTCGAGGGCGGGTGGGGCGGTACAAGCATAGGGCACACTGCTACCTGCTGTTGTCGGCTGGGCGCAGCATCTCACCTGTGGCGGCCAAGCGACTAAAGGCGGTGCAAGACTTCAGCGACCTTGGTGCCGGCTTTCAGATCGCCATGCGCGACCTGGAGATACGAGGGGCCGGGAATATCCTGGGGGCCGAGCAGAGCGGGCACATCGCCGATGTGGGGTACGAGTTGTACTGCCGACTGCTTGAGCAGGCCGTTGGCGAACTTCGGGGGGAGAAGGCGCCTCCGCGAAAGGATGTCAACGTAGACCTGGGCCTCAGTGCGTACATTCCGCGAAGCTACATTCCCTCCGACCGCCAGCGAATGGAAGTTTACCGCCGGATCGCACGGTGTGGCATCTCCGAGGAAATGGCACAACTACAGGCGGACATGCGGGATGTATACGGGAAGATTCCACCTGCCGCCGATACGCTGCTGGAGCAGGCCGAGGTTCGCATACTGGCAGGAAGGCATGGAATCGACAGCATAGTTCTAAAAGGTCCGGACATCGTTTTCACCTTCGGCGACCCAAAATGGCGGGAAGTGAGGGATGTCTTTGCAGGTGCGGCCGGCTCGGTCCGCCTGCCGGACGATCGTACCGTGCACTGGCGTCCGCCGGCGAACTATCTCCAGTTGCCCACATTGCTTAGGGTGCTGCAAAAGCAGTTGAAAAAACCCCCTGGCGGAGGCAAAGCTTCAGGCTGAGATGTACGAGCGGTACATCGAGATAAAGTTCCGGGCGTAGAAAGTCGCATTGCATATTCTGTTGAAGATTGATGCTCTATTTGCTTGACTTTGGGTGGAGACTCGTTAGAATTCTTTCTCCAAAGAAGCGGTGGGTGTCCGTGCATTATTGTGTGGCCCCGGTTGCTCTCACACCCTTGCGGACTTCTCGTTCAAACGATAAAGAGGTCTAGGTGTAGTACGAATCGAAGTTCGCATGTCTGTTGAGTTCAAGGATATGTCCGCGCCAGTGGAACGTGAACGGGTTGCAAACGAATATCGCGGCATGTCACCGCGTTGGTGACAGCCGGCGACAAAGTAGGCGCCCGAATTTCATCGGTCGCCATATAGCAGGAGAAGTACGATGGCTAAGCAAGACAAGCCGGTCCAGAAACCGGTAACCAAGCCTGTGCAGAAGCCCTGTTGCGAGCCGCAGCCAGCGCAGAAGCCCGGCAAAAAGGGTGGTTGCTGCAAGTAAGGGTAACTTATTTATGGCAGTGGAAGTACGGATGCGACCTGAAATGGGTCGCATCCTTTTTTATTGGTGGGCAGCAACATTAGCGAGCGTTCTCGCTTCCGACCGGTGTGTATACTGGGGGCATAATCCCCTTGTCCGTAAACAAACGCCGTTTCACCAAAGCCTCGGCGCATCTGCCGGCGGGTGGCCTTGGCCGTTACCACTTCTTGAAGATCAAAACAACAGCCAGGACAATAAGGAAGAACCCGGCGGCGTGATTCCAACGAATAGGCTCTCCCAGCTAAAGGGTCGAGAATACGCAGAACACAACCAGGGTGATCACCTCCTGCATTGTCTTGAGCTGGACAGCCGCAAAGTATGCATGCCCGATACGGTTGGCTGGGACCTGAAAGCAATACTCTGCAAAGGCAATTGCCCAACTTACGACGATTACCAGGAAGAGAGGTGAGGACTTGAATTTCAGATGACCGTACCAGGCAAAAGTCATAAAGACATTTGAAATGGTCAGAAGCAGAATAGGCAACAAAGCCTTCATCGGAGACTCTCCCAAAAAGTTTTTTTACCCAGAATCGCCCTGGGCAGTGCGTGGGAATAGTAACATCAACCCACCCCAGGGGGTAGTCGTCCCGGTAGTTCGACAGGGTTTAGTATCGTGATGTCGGATTCAGAGCTGTTGGCCGAATACGGCTTGCCGGTCGTCCGGTGGCGTTATCCAGTGGGCTGACAGCCCCGGCGCGTCCAACGAGCCGAAGGAGCTTGACAGTCGCGCCGGCCGCTCCCATAATGTCGCCGCGCCGAGGGACAGGCGTCACACAATCGCTCGCGAGGTTTTATTGCGCAATGGGCCAGTCGCGGATGCAATTCAAGGCATACATTCTGGTTCTGTCCCTATGGGCCGTCATCTTCCTGCCGGGACTGGGGACTCCCGAGTTCAAGGGTGAAGAGGGTCGGCGTGTGTTGCCTGCCGTGACGATGGTCCAGACGGGCAACTGGATCATGCCGTCGGTGGGGGGGGAGGACTATTACAATAAGCCGCCAGGCATCAACTGGCTGGTGGCGGCCTCGTTCCTGGTGACGGGCGGGCATTCGGAGTGGGCGGCCAGGCTGCCGTCGGTGTTGGGGGTGCTGGCCTTCGTAACGATGCTCTGCTGGATTCGCACGCCCTGGTTGGGCTGGGAGGCTCGGCTGATCGGCGCGATCGTGTTCATGACCAACATCAGCATGATCGAGAAAGGTCGGCTGATCGAGATCGAGGCGGTCTACGTCTGCTTGACCGGCCTGGTTACGCTGTGGTGGTTGGCCGTCTGGTCTCGCGGCGGCTCGCCGTGGGCAATGTGGGTGGGGCCGTGCGCCCTGCTGGTCTTCGGGGCGCTGGTAAAAGGGCCTTTGCTGGGGGTGGTTTTCTACGTCACGGTCTTGTCGGTGCTGTTGTATGCCCGGAGGATCAAGGCAGCCTTCTCGCCGGCGCACATGGTGGGCATTGTCATTATCCTGGTTGTGTGTTTGGGCTGGGTTTATCTGGCGTACTGGCAAACCTCCGGTGGGGTCATGGTTAACAAGTGGGCGGTGCAGTGGCACCATCGAGTTGCGCCCAAGCAGGTGAACTTCACAAACTGGGGCGAAGGGCCCCTGCGGGGGCTGGTGAACATGCTGCCGTGGCTGCTGATGACGCCCCTGCTGTGGATGCGGCGCTTCACGTCTCGGATTCCCGTCGAGCACCTGGGGGGCTTTCGGGCCTGTCGGCTGGCGATGGTAGTGTCCTTCGTGGCGATGAACCTGATGCCTGGCACGGAGTCTCGCTATTCCATGCCGGTGATTCCGCTGGTCGCCATTCTGTTGGGCTGGATTCTTTCCCTGCACACCGAGCCCATATGGACAGACAGGTTGTGGCGTGGGGCCGTACTCATATTCCTGATTGCCGCCAGCGCCATTGGCATTGCCGGCGCGATCAAAATGGCTGACGGCATCGAGTGTTGGCTGGTGGCGGCCGGGGCGCTCGGCGTGACGGGCGTTGTTCTGTGGCTGGCCCCGGCAATCGTCGGTGGGCTTAGGCTGTCTGTGGCGACGTCGTCGGTGACGGCGATATTGGTATTGGAGTATGCGGTGTTCGCCTTGCCCATAGTCACGGCAGTTCAGAATCGCCGCCCTGCGGCGGCGGCGGTGAATGCCATGGTGCCGAGCGGCCAAACGGTGTACGTGTACCGCCCCGGGTACCAGCCATTCCTGTTCTACGTTCGGCAGCCTTTGGCGTACCTGGTGAAGCCCGAGGATATAGACGGCCGTGTACGGTACCTCCTTCTGGGAGGCGATTTTCTGGCGGCCCCTGAAGTCAAAGCCCGCTTGGGCGATAGGCAGATTCGAACCCTGTGCGAGTTTGAGTTGTCGGAACGCGTCCGCGGCAGGTATCGCCTGATCGAAGTTGGCGCGGCGCCTCATTTTATCAGGGATTCTTAATCTTTGTGTGCCCAATGTGTGCCCAATTATGGAACCGGAGCTTGCTTTCCCGGACCGCATTCGCCTATGTGCCGGAGAGCTGTTGACTGGAACTTGACTTAAGCTGATAATTATCCCGTTAGGTGCCGCAACGGCGCCAACCAGACCAGGATGGAACCATGATAATCGATCGCATTGAGAACGCTCGGCAGTATCTGAACGTACACCCGCTGATGGGAAAGGTCCTGGATTTCCTCAGCCGCACGGACCTGGCCGGCCTGCCGCTGGGTCGGCACGAGATCGAAGGCGGCCGTCTTTTCCTCCTGACCGCTCGCTTCGATGGCAAGGGCCGATCGGGTGCCCGCCTGGAGGCGCATCGGAAGTACATTGACATTCAGATCTCGCTCGACCGGCCGGACGATATCGGCTACAAGGCGACCGACCAGTGTCGGCTCGTCAGTGAGCCATACGATGACGAGAAGGACGTCGAGTTCTTTTCCGATGCGGTCGAGTCGTGGATTACCGTCGTGCCTGGCAGCTTCGCGGTTTTTTTTCCCGCCGACGCCCACGCGCCCCTGGCTGTGGACGGTCAGGTGCACAAGGCCGTGTTCAAGCTGGCCGTTGACGGGAAATAGCGTAGAGCCTCACTACCGCCACTGCGCAGGAAAGTTTTCCAGCAGGCCAAAGCGATCCATGGGGAAGTTCTGGAACCCAAGCCCGATCGCCGGCGAGTCCGGCCGTACGCGGTAGTCCCCTTGCTCGGGGGCGACGAATGCAGGATCGCCGTAGGCTGAATGCCGGTCAAAGCCCAGCCGGCGCCACTGGTCCAGGCTGTAGCGGTGCCTCACGCCATCCCGCTGGAGGATATTGATGAACGCATGCCCCACATCGGTATAGAAGAGGTTGTAATCGGATTCCTTCAACAGCGGCCCCTGGCTGGGTACGCCGGCCATCTGGATCACCGCCCCTTCACTGGCCTGGGGGTTGAAGTTTACGTCTCGCTCGGGGTTCTCAGAGGCGGTATTTGTCACGATGATGTTGCGGAGGAATCGGTCGCTGTTGTTCTCGTAGCCTACATGCATGCAGGCCGGGTTGGCGGGATTGATGAAGATATTATTCTCTACAAGCCGCAGATCGCCTTCGCGCAGCTTGATGCTTATGCCGACGCACAGGTTGCCGTGCACGTGATAGTTGCTGGAGCCATCGTCCAGGTCTATGCCCCAGCCGCGATTGTCGCGGAAACGGTTGTAGCGGATAACCGTGGTGTGTCTCGCATAGCGGATGACGTCGCCTGCGGGGTGCGAAGATGGGCCGTGAGACTGGCGTGCGCACCAGAACGGTTCACGGCCCCAGGAGTTGAATGGGCCGTGGTCGCCGGTCTCCAGCACGGTATCGTGGATGTCGTTGAACTCGATCACGTGTCCGCCCCATAAGCCGTCGTTGATGCAGACGGCCGCTCGCGGCACGTGATGAATGTGGTTGTGGCTTATGGTGATCTTGTCGGCCAGTGAGACGAAAACCCCGGCGGTCTGTTTGCCGAATACGCCGACATGATGGATGAGATTGTTGCTGACGCGGCAATCGCCGGGGGTCTCTTCGCTGGGCGTGTCCCAATTCCAGCAATGCTCCTGGCCGCAGAAGGGACAGGTGTAGTTCAGGTCGTGGCGGAGATGGCTTCGCCCGACGAGACAAACCGCGCTATCGCCTAACTCGACGAACTTGTTGCCGCACAC
>JABMQG010000292.1 GCA_013203365.1 Planctomycetota bacterium
ACTTTACTCACTTTCCTCATCTTGCTCTCCCTCTCCATAAAAGGCTCTGTGCTTTCCGGACTAGGTCTCCCCAGTACGCCAAGACACAACATTAGTCACATCAGTGGGAACTTGGCCGGACGGCCTAAGGCAGGAAGGGGCGAATGAGCGAGATTCGCTCCTGCCATCTTGACGCAATAACAGCTCCGCCGCTCCCGAAAGCGTACTGGAGCATTCGTCATCTTACCACGAAATTGCGAATTGGCAAGAAAAATTATGGAAGAAACCTAGTTTTTTTCACCTTCCATTGTTGAGCAGGCAAAACCGGCCCTTCGCCGAGAAGTGTACAATAACGGTAACAAACGCACTAAACAGACGTTAGCAGCGGCCATGAAGAATTGTCGCACACGTTTATTACAGGGAGCCCTGTTCGCCGTGTCAGACCGCACGCCATTGGGTCGGTGAGACCTGGGCGGTTGCGCCTGCTGTGCCAATTTGGCAGAACGGTTCTAGTTGTTCATGGCCAATAGCTGTAACAGCTTGTCCAGCAAGGGCGTAGGAAGCTCTACGGTTGAGGGCAGCCTAGCCGCTGGAGGTCAGCGACCGGCGACAGGGCCTGGTGCAGTTGATGTTTTTCTGTAGTTGGCCAAGTCGGCTGCGGGTTCGCCGGGCGAACGTAGAGGCGCCCTCGTGCACAATGTTGCACGAAGGCGCCTGTGGACCAAATAGTACCCATGCAGTAGCAGCTGCCTAGTCTTTCTTGGCTATCACTTGTCTTGTGTCTTGGGAGTCATGTGCGAATACAACCTGACCAAGCGGGTCGCCGGCGGCCAGCGAAAAGCCGAATGTACCGCCCGTTGTCACCTGATCCGCCGACTGAGCCGGCACCGCCGGTGCAGCCGACATAGGAGCTTGCGAAGAGCAACCGGCAACCAACAGCACTCCCACTAGCAAGGCCAAGCCAACTTTGAAACGTCTGTTTGTTCCATCAGCACCCATAATCTTGCCTCCGTTGAAATGTACTGGACTGACTGTACTGAAAACCCTCACAGTTTTGCATGAGCTTTGCGGTCGGGGTCCCTTCCCCAATTCACTAAAAGAAGCGTACAATACGCTCTCGGGCCGTGTCGGTGGCGATGGCAAGTTTTTTTGGGGTGGCCGTTAGAATCTGCCGAAATCCGTTGCAGCCGACTCACTTACGGTATATGATTAGCGGTGTTGGGTGTTGGTTTGTCTCTGTCCAACCTTCTTTGATAAACGGGACTTACAATCGTGTCTGAAGCCGAGCGGCTAATTTCTCAGCAGGTGGTTGCCACGGCAAATCGCCTGCGAATGGTGCTGGTCGACTTTGCCGACGAACCGGAACAGCTACGTCAAGAGTATATAGACGAGCAGATCGAGCGCTCGCTGGCGAAGATTGTGCCGGAGCATCGAAAGGCCTTCCTGGAAGAGCTCATGGCGCGGTTCCCAAGTTGGGACACCCGCGTGGAAGTGGGTCTGGCAAAGGCCGAAAGCGTTGAGCGATCGACCAGCGACCGGCGCGAGCTGCAGGACCCGAATTTTCTGGTCGCGCGTCTGATTCAACTGGGGCCGTCGCTTTCGCAGCAAGACCGCCAGGTTTTGATTGAGCGACTGAGGGAGGCGGGTTTGGCCGGAGGCGGCGAGTCCGGCTGGCCGGCTGAGACCTGCGCAGAGCTTCAAAGTGCGCTGCAATTGAAGAGCGATGCCCCGATGGATTCGTTCCGCGCGATGGAGCTAACCTGCATGCTGGCAGACTTTGCCGCTCGATTGGATCAACTTGTGTGGAACACCTGGCGTGCGATCCATCCCCATTCGGACCGCCGCCGGCCGAATCCTCTTCGCGACCTCATGGGCCAACTGCTGCGGGCCGACATGGACGTGTCGCGCGGGCAGGTGAAGGAGAATCTCGACCGGCTGGGCGGATTGATCGCGGCGATAACATCTGCGGTTCGCCAGGCAGGTCGGCACGCCAGCCAGTACCTGGCCCGGCTGAGCCCGAGCGAAATCGAACACATGGCGGAGATGGAATCCGGCGGGTTCCTCACGAGCAAGGAAGTCAAGTGCTGGCGAAAGTACGTTGAACTGTCTGCCGCCTTGACGGCAGACATCGTTGAGGATGAAATCAGGGAGGCCATTGCAAAGCACGTCGAATCACTGATGAAAGGCCGCTGATAATCGGCGGAAGATGCCCCATGGCGATTACCGGACAAGTTCATTGGCACGAAGGCCTCTTCCTGCAACAACACCACCTTCAGTCTGCGCAGAAGGACATACTCGACCGAATCACAGGCGAACGGGCGCTTGCGTGGGGATACCCCTACGGACTTATTGAAGCACGTCTGTCGGCCGACGCGTTGGAAAACGAGCAGATACAGTTCGATCGGCTCCGCGTAATCACCAAGAGTGGGTTGGAGATCGACTTTCCGCACAACGCCGACCTGCCCGCCAGGGAGTTCAAGCACGAACTGGCCGCCAGCAAGGGCTCACTGACCGTATACCTTGGCGTGCCACTTTGGTACCCCAGTAGGGCCAACACAATCGAGCGCTCCGGCGATGCCGACTACGGAGTCAAACGACTCTACCGTGTCGAGCCGGTCGAACGAGCCGACGAGAACACCGGCGAAAACCCGCAGACCGTCCTTGTTCGCCGAATCAACGCCATGCTGCTGTTTGACAGCGACGATCATTCGGATATGGAGGTGATGCCGCTTTTGAGGATCACCCACGGCGTGGGCGAGGAGGTTGGGCTGCCGCGAATGGACCCGAACTTCGTCCCGGCCTGTCTTGTGTTGTCCGGCTCGCCGGTGCTGCGGGAGCTGGTCCGCGATTTGGCGCACCAGGTGGAGGCCAGCCGGAAGGAACTCGTCATACAGGTCACTCGCGGGGGCTTCAGCATAGACACACTACGTGGCCAACAGTTTGAGCAGATGCTTCGGCTGCGAACGCTGAGCCGATCGGCCGGCCGGCTGGGGCATTTAGTAGTAGCTTTGGCGGCGGCGATAAGCCCGTTCTGGATGTATCTGGAGCTGCGCGAGCTGCTGGG
>JABMQG010000001.1 GCA_013203365.1 Planctomycetota bacterium
ATCTACAATAATATCAGCCCTTCGGGCTTGTCCGTCAGAAAGCTTCAACGGAAGTGACTTGCGCCCGTTGTAGCGCAAATTCGTCAAAACAAATAGTTTTAGCAGAAAACAAGCGCGACATAGAACCGACACTACAACGCTTTGCTATATTCCGCCGGAGGCTGTGGAGTGCGCCTCCATGAATTTGCTAGACATTACATCTATCACTGCATGGCTGTGAGTGCCTTCAGGCGCAGTTCCGGTAGGGGTTGACCCTGCCGATACGCGGTGAGAAGTTCCTCCACCAGCGCATCCTTGCCGCATTGCCGCAGGGCGGTCAGCAGCCGATAGTCCTCCCAGCCATCGCGCATGATCTCATAGATCGGCATGATGATGGGAGCGTCGGGGCCGGGAAACACCATCTGGTAACTGTAGCTCAGCTCCGACCAGGTACGGATGTCCCAGGGATTGCCACGGGGGGAGTAGTAGCAATAATAGCCCCAGCCGTTGAAACCCAGGGAGAAGGCTTTCCAGGCCATGGAGCGTCCTTCCCGGCCAGCCGGATGCATGTAAAAAGCCCGGACGAAACGGGGTTGCGACCACAACTCGCGGGTGACGAGGTTGTCACCCGCCAGACCGCTGATCGGCACGGAGATGTCAACGAACTCGTTATACCACGGCGCGAGACGCTCCATGATGACTTCCTGGGGGGCAAACCCGGGCCGCCAGAAGAGCGGGTTCATATAGATGCGGACCTTGGGGTCGGTGCGGCGGATGATGCGGGCGAGTGCGCCAAAGGTGTCCGTGTTCGTCTCCTGCGGCTCGTCCCACAGTTCCACCCACCAATCGTCGTAGCCGAGGCCCTGCTCTTTGGCCTGTTCCACCAGTCCCTTGAGATGCTGCGCAACGCGTGCGTCATCTTCGGCGGTCAACTGCTCCGGCTTGAGTTGATTGCAGAAGCCACGATGCACGTAGTCGCGGGGTATGCCCGCGACCCGGTAGTACGTTTGTCCGTATGAGCCGAATACTTCCGCCTTGCTTCCCGGAGTCGGCAGGCCATCCCACACGGTCACGCCCAGTTGGCGATTGACCCGGGCGTCGTTCCCGATCCTGCTTCGGCTTTCGAACGGGAACTGCCGGGTGCCGTTGCCCCAGCTGCGAATCCACAGATCGGATTCGGGGAGCGTGACCTCCGCCACGTCGACGGTCAGTTTCATGGAGGCCTTCCTGCCGCTGGCGGCGGTGGCGGAGACCGTGCCGGTGTAGCGTCCCGGCGGAGCGTGATCGGTGGTCACGCGGAGCATCAATACCGCCGAACCGGCGGGAGGCAGGAGAAGACGCGGATAGTCGCGGATGGCGACGCCGTTGCTCAGGTAGCGCTGCATCAGGCTGCGGCCGAGCATTTGGCCTTCTTCAAAAAACGGCAGGATGCGGACAGCGCCGCTGGGTTCGGATTCGGCGGGCATCTCGTCGCCGACCATCAGCCGGAGCCGTTGTTCGGCGGTCAGCCGCTGTTTAGGAGGGATTGAGGGCAGTGCCCCGCCTATCAGCAATCTGGCCTGCACCCTCGGTTCCGATCTGAGCCGCCACGCACGGCGCAGGACGATCCCGTTTACATTCACGGTGAGGGGCTCAGTCGCCGACGGGTTGGTCAAGGTGACGTAGGCGCTCTCGGTTTCGTTGCGGGCCAGAAGCAGGCGAAGCGGGGCATTGATGACCGCAGACCCCGGCAGGATGGGTTCCGTCGGAGAGGCCGCCCCACTCTGCGCCCAGATCGCCGGTGCTGTGGCGTGCGCACCGATGGCGGAGCGCCATTCGCCAAACCGGGAAACTTCGAAACGGCTCTCTTTGATTCCCGGAATCGACTCGAGCGTTCCCACGGGCAGCTCTGGGCGGTAGGTCGGTGCAATGTTTTCAGGGCAGTTCTCTGAGACCTCGCCCCGGCCCCACACCATCACTTCGTCCACAAAGGTGTTGCCCGCAGAGCTGATGGACAGACGCATGTACCGGCCACGGCTCTCTTCCGGCAAACGGGCTCGCTTGAGTTTCTGCTCCTCGGCGGCGTCCAGAGGCTGGTCGTAGAGCTCCTTCCACCCGCCATCCGGCTTCTCGCTCACCTCCACCTTGAGAGATGTCAGAAGAGAGCGGGTGCAGATGGTGTCCGCCTCAGTGAACGTGCATGAGCGCTTGAAATCGAAGATCACCACGAGCGGTCCGCGAGACTGCCCGACCGGCACGTGCCAATCGCCGGCAACCCGGCCATCGAGTAACCGACGGCCGAACGTTTCCGGCTGATTGGCGATCCGATCCGCGGGATTTTTCGCACTGCTCTCGTATCTGTACTCGACCCCGGTCAGCAGGCTCTCGCCCCAGTACCCTTCGTTGTCGCTCAGGAGCACTCCCCGGGGCGATCCGGATGCGTCAACCTCTCCGGTGATCCAGGTGATGGTTTGCTCAGGAGGGTGGGGCCTGTTGCGCGTAGCTATCGAGCCGCAGCCGCAAAACAGCCACAGAACCGCGATCGTGAAGATCAGCCAGGAGTCATGCCGTAGATGGAGTTTTGAGAAAACTGATAAGAAATTGTTTTTCGTCTGGCACCCATCCGCAGGGGCCGAAAACATGTCAGAACTTTTTTTGAGTCGCAATAGCATAATTGAAATGTACCAGAAGCGCCGGATCAACGGCAAGAACAAAACGGTTAGAGGATTTTCACTCTCAACTCATATCCGGTGTTTCTGAGACATATTGTTCGTGAAATTCCCAAGCGGGTCTGTGAGTAAGTGGGTATGTGAG
>JABMQG010000293.1 GCA_013203365.1 Planctomycetota bacterium
CAACGCCCGCGGCGGGTTTTTTTCCGCCAGCTGACTTTGGCAGGATGGTTTCGAACGGTTGCAGGTCTATCTTTCGGCCGGCAATGGGCCATTCGGACAGCGGTGTCAGCGCGACGTTCTCCAGGCGGGCAAGATCGATCGGGGTAAACTGCAAGTCGGCGGGCACCGCGGGGCGAAGCTCCGTTGTCGGCCTGGTGGCTCGTTCAAAAGGCCCAATGTCCGGAGAACCCCCCACCGGTCGTATCACCCCTCGCATGTCGGTTGGGCAGTCTTGCACGAGCGTTCCTGAGCCAACGGCCGGGCTGGTCGAGGGAGGTTCATAGAAGCCCGCCTGCGCGAATGGTATGTCCGGCCGGCCGACCTTGGAATGCTTGTCGTATCCGGTGACCGCGGTCCAGGCATCCAGACTGTCGAATCCATCCACGAGATCATCGCCCCAGAAGAGATTGTAGTCGCACTGACAGCCGGTGGCGTGGGTAACCCTGTTGGGGTCTGGAAAGGCCAATTGCGGCCCCGTGTTGTTGGCCAGGATATTGTTCATCGCAGTGATGTTGCGCGCAGTGACGGGCATGTTGCCGGGTTGGCCGGTTTGCGGGTCCAGCCATTGGTCGGTTCGAAAATCGACTGTCGTTTCGTAGCCCCATACGCCGAGGCCCCCGCCGGCGTTGCCGTAGATCAGGCAGTTGAGTATCTTGGTATCCTCGGACTCGCGGTTAGCCATGCCCCAGCCGGCTGATTCGGCGGCGTAACTGCGCTGGTTCTCGCCCCGCTGGCTGGTGATGTAATAACCGCTTGGGCTTTTCGTGTTGAAGGCCATGATGCAATTTCGCACCAGGTTTCGGCGGGATATTTCCAGATCCAGCCCGACGCCGGCGTTGTGATTGAAGATGCTGTCTTCAATGACATTGTCGTTGCAGGCGATATCGAACCATAGTCCGCTGCCCTTGTTGTGCGTGGCTTTGTGCCTGCGGAAGGTCGTGTTAGTCAGCAGCGTCCACTTGCCGACGGAATTGAAGTAGGTATAGCCATCGACATTGTTGCCGACAACCTGGTTATCTTCTATGAGGTGCCCGTCGCCGGCCCCGCCGATACCACCGATCCCGTTGTAGGAGAATATGTTTCGGCGTATGTGCGCGCCGCTGCCACCGACACCGAGACCGCCGTAGTCGTTGCAGGAGACGACGTTGTCTTCGAAGATGGTTTTCAAGCCGTTCAGCGATACCGCGTAGGTCGTTTTCCTCGTCTCGAAGATTGTTAGAAAGGCGTGACGATGCGAAGGAATGATGTTGTCCTCGAAGATGACCTTTCCTTCGTCGGAGGTGATGACGGCCCCGCGGCTCGCCGAGTTTCGCGAGCCGGCGTGGCGAAATTGAAGGCCGCGGATGGTGACGTAATCCATAGCGGTCTTGTTATCCTGCCTGTCGGCTGCAACCAGGAGCATCGGCCGGACGGACACCTCGATTCCACCGACGTTCGGATCGATGCCCGTCGGCAGCCAAATGCAAAGCGTCCGTTCAGTTTCATCGTGGAAAATACGCCCCTCTTCCAGCTCCCATCGCTGAAACGCCGGGGCAAGCCGGCCGTGGCCGGCCGGGGTCGCGTCTTGCCAAAACCAAAAGGCTTGCCGGGGGCGGTCATGGAAGAGCAAACCGTCGCAGTAGTCCATGTTCGGCTCATCGGCTGGGACGATACTATCCCGGTGCCAGTTTCGCCTGATCCAGAGATTTGCCTGGCCGTCTCGGCCGACCAGGTGGGCGGCCTCCGGCGTGATCCTCTCCCAGCCGGTAACAACAACAGACCCTTTTATCACCACCGTATGGCCGTCGGCTGCCGCCAGTGTGATTCGCGCATCAGGCTGACCCGGCGTCTTCCAAAGGACGCTTTCGCGATACGTACCGCCCTTGACCAGGACGGTGTCGCCCGGGACGACCTTGTCGACGGCCGACTGGATGTGTTTCAGAGGCGCCGCCTCCGAGCCGTCGTTATGGTCCGACGCTTTCAGATTCTCCCTGTCCACGTAGTACGTTTTATCGGGCCGTCGAGTTGGATTATGTACCTGCGGGGAATCCATCATTGCCGTCCTCTCCAATTCAAGAGCCCAATGGTCGTTACATTATCGCCAGCCCTTGGCCACGCCGCCAGGGCGGCCTTGGGATCCGCACCCAGTGCCGTCACTAACCGCAGCCAAACTTGATCTGGAACTAAATATCAGTTTGTCTGCCCACTGAATCCGTGATCGGAATGCACGCTATCTGTGGAAACCTTGTTCGTCAAGGGAGTTGATCCCCTCAGCAGCCTGTTAGGGGCTCTTAGCCAAAGCGGCATCGGCCCGGAAGAAGCGTTCATTCTCGCCGCCGTCAAGTGACGCCACTACCAAGACGTAGGCTGAAACGGTGACTACCAAGCTGTAGGCTGAAACGGCGGTTGTTTGTTTTGAAGAAAAAAATGATGAAATTATTTCTCGCTCTTATTCCCCCCGATATGATATATTAAAGGGTTAGCGTATTTTGATGGGGGTAACTTGCCTGCTGCTCCACGATAAGCAATGGCAAAGAAGTGGAGTATCCTTGCGGACAGCGGCTTGCCGAGGATGGCAGAGCGGGTTTTGTTTTGCCCCAGCCGGTTTTTGGACCGGTGAACAAGGGTGCAGTTTGGTTTAAAGACGGCTTTGAGGAACGATGAAGAACATTAGCAAAATTAGAAACATTGGCATTTCAGCGCACATAGACTCCGGCAAGACGACGCTGAGCGAGCGGATTCTGTATTACGCCGGCCGTATCCATCGCATGCAGGAAGTGCATGACGGCGAAGGCGGGGCGACGATGGATTTTATGGATCTCGAACGCGAGCGCGGAATTACCATAGGTTCGGCTACAACGCAGGTTGAGTGGCAGGGCATGAGCATAAACCTGATCGATACGCCCGGCCACGTGGATTTTACCG
>JABMQG010000294.1 GCA_013203365.1 Planctomycetota bacterium
ACTGACCCTGCGGGTGCGTCGCATCCGGATAGAGGGGGGCGTCGGGGTTGGTGTTGGAGACTATCCAATCTTCGTAGCCTGTGGTGAAGTCCGGGAACAGGCTCAAGGGATCAATGATCAAGGGATCGCCCGCACCTACGCTGTCCCAGTCGATGTTATGAATAACTGAGATGCTGCTTCCCGCCTGGGCCACACCCACCATGCCGCCAATGGCAAACGCCACCGCGGTCGCCATCAGAACTCTCTTTGCTATTCTCATTTTCTTTTTCTCCTTTTTTTTCCACCAAAGAGTTGTACGAAAAAAGTAATAGGCCATTAGGCGGCATTCCTCCGCCGTCTGCCAGTAAAACGATGATACTAACCGGGCCTTTACCGACTGGGCCACAGCCAAGCCGTCACCGATGCTGGAAACGGTTCACAATGGGGCTACAACGCATCATCAGCGGTGACTGAGTGAAACGGTCCAGCCTCACATGCAGGCACCTGCCTGCCATCAAGTTGTACGGCATTCCGTCCCCGGTACGCTACATAAGACTTGGTCCCTCAAGGCAACCAGTCGAATATCACCAATGCAGCCCTGCTTGCGCTTAGCCGTTTGCTAAGAACGGCTCCTGCGGGCACCGCCTGAAGATGAGTTCTCCAACTTCAGCGACCAAAGCAATATACCACCACATGGGATATATGTCAACTTGAAAACAGAAGTTAGTTGCTGTTCGGGCAGATGCGGATCAGGAAAAGACGACGGAAGCGTACCCGACGCAGTTGTCTGTGTCGGTCGAGCCGAGGGAGCGAAGGGTCTCGCTGCTGTTGGTATGCCACAGGACGGTGGCGGCCGAGGCGCCTAGGCTGCTGCAAGCGGCGATAGTAGCGGCAATTGCGCCACCCCCGCAAGCGCTGTGGTAGCGGGTGGTGTGGTCGATAACCTCCTCGGCTGCCATGGATTTGATAAGTTTCAGCAGTTGCTGGTCGTTTTGATGGGCCCATTGCAGTCCCGCGGGGCCCACGCCGGCCGGTGTAATGCCGTAGCGAGGCCCGTAATGCGTCAGGTCTGTGCTGCCAAGGGCGAGGACTGGCAGATCCCACCCGGCGAGGACTTCCCCTATCTGCCGACCTATGCCAACAGCCAGCATGGAAGGCGGGACCATTATCGGCACGATATGTGCCTGCGGGCAAAGAAGTTGAATAAAAGGCAGCTGTACCTCGATGCTGTGTTCGCCGGCGTGGGCGTTGGCGTCGCTGACGACATTGTCACAGGTCGAGAGGATGGCCTCGGCCAGTTGGGCGTCGATCGGGACGTCGCCGAGCGGGCTGTGCCAGGCGCCTTGTGCGTAGACCATGGCTTGATCTCGGCTTCGAGAGTGTACGGCCCCGAACAACAGTATGGTCTGCCCCCCCCACTGATGCGTCAGGGCCTTCAGTGTGGTAGCGGCTACTGCCCCGCTGCAGACCCAGCCGGCGTGCGGGACCAGCCCGCCGACGCAACGGGTCGGCAGTTCGTCGGGAAGGCGGACCTGCTGCAGCAGCCTGGTGGCCGCCTGTCGGCATGCGGCGGCGGAGGCTTCATAAAACATGCCGGCGACGATTGGCATCCGGGTCACGATTCGGGCCTCCAGCAGAAAGCGAAAATGTTAGCAAGGACCCACCACCGGCGATTGTAGCGGCGAGTTCGGCGGCGGGCAAGGGCCTCGGAAAGGAATTGCCGTATCGACCTTGACGGCGTATTATAAGTTCAGGGTCAGGCGTGGCGAACAGCTGCAATGCCGGTATATCGGGAGTGTGTTTGCGCAAACCGTCTGCATATCTTTGGCGAGGGCTGAACTGGCCCAACAGGATCAGCCTGGTGCGCATCCTGGGTGTGGCGCCGTTCGTGGTGCTGCTTCTGAACCAGCAGCAATACCCGGCGGCTCGTTACGTGGCGGCAGGCATCTTCGTGCTAATGGGCCTCAGCGACGCCATTGACGGTTACCTTGCCAGGCGGCGTGGGCAGGTTAGCCGCCTGGGCAAGATTCTGGACCCTCTGGCCGACAAGATCTTGATCGTATGCGCCGTGATCCTGCTGGCTTCGCAGCGTGCGTCGGTGCCTGGTGTGCCGTTGCCGGACTGGGTGGTGGTCTGCGTGGTCGGCAAGGACCTGTGGGTGGTGATCGGCTTCATGATCGTGTTTCTGCTGACCGGGCAGGTTAGGATTCAGCCCACCCGCACGGGCAAGGCCGCCACGACGGCGCAGTTCATCATGGTAGCGATGGTATTGTTTGCGCCTGAGTTCAACCGCCTTGGTGGCAGTGCCGGGACCTGGTTGGCCACGGCCGCCGGCTGGATGGTGATGGCGATCTGCCTGCTGGCCGTGATAAGCTACAGCAGGCTGGGGCTGGCATTTTTGAGCGAGGCCGGCAACGGCAGTGCTGGGCGAGGGCCTTGCGAAGAAGGCGGACCGTCGGAAGGCGGTCGGAGCTAGAGGAAGTCAGAGGAAGATATGCCATTCAGCGATATACCCGAGATCGTGGAAGAGCTTCGTGCCGGGCGAATGATTGTCCTGGTGGATGACGAGTGGCGGGAAAACGAGGGCGACCTGGTGTGCATGGCGGAGAAGGTCACGCCCGAGTTGATAAACTTCATGGCGACCCACGGGCGGGGGTTGATCTGACTGCCGTTGACGGGCCAGAAATGCGATGAACTGAACCTGTACCCGCAGACGCACGAAAACACTTCGACCTTCGGTACGGCCTTCACGGTCAGCGTGGACGCGGCCAAGGGCGTAACTACGGGTATCAGTGCCGCCGACAGGGCAAGGACGGTTCAGACGGCGATCCGCGACGACTGTCGGCCGGCGGATCTGTCGCGTCCGGGCCACATCTTCCCACTGCGGGTGCGCGAGGGTGGTGTTCTGGTTCGGGCAGGTCAAACGGAAGGCGCGGTTGACCTGGCCCGTCTGGTCGGGTGCAAGCCGGCGGCGGTGATCTGCGAGATACTCAACGACGACGGCACGATGGCCCGCGTGGGCGACCTTGAGTCATACTGTGCGAAACACCACCTGAAGATGTGCACCATAGCCGACCTGATCAAGTATCGGCTACGGAGTGAACGGCTCATCGAGCGGGTCGAGGAGATCGACATTGCTTTGGAGGAAGGGCTCTTCCACCTGATAGCGTACAAGAGCTTCGTGGATCCTGAGCCGCATTTGGCGCTGTGCCTCGGAGGGGTGGGCGAGTTGGGCGAGACGGGTCGGCCGCGTCGTCACGAAGAGCCGGTGTTGGTGAGGGTTCACAGCGAATGTCTGACCGGCGACGTGTTCGGCTCCCGCCGCTGCGACTGCGGGTCGCAACTTCACTATGCCCTGCGAAAGATCGCGGAACTAGGCAAGGGCGCGCTGGTCTATGTCCGCCAGGAGGGTCGCGGCATAGGGCTGCTGAACAAGCTGCACGCCTATCGGCTTCAGATCGAAAATGGCATGGACACGGTCGAGGCGAACACGCACCTCGGCTTCGCCCCGGACAAGCGCGATTACGGCATAGGCAACCAGATTCTCCGCGACCTGGGGCTGGAGAAGCTGCGGTTGATGACAAACAACCCGAAGAAGATCTACGGGCTGGATGGGTTCGGTCTGAAGATCGTCGAGCGAGTGCCAATCGAGATAGCCCCCCACGATGCCAGTCGGGACTATCTGAAGACCAAGCGAGACAAATTGGGGCACATGCTGGATAACCTGTAATGCTTGCGACCGAAAAGTCGGTCATTCATCAACGGCCGAGCGATCGAGCACCCGCACGTCGGGGACAAACTGGGCCAAACGGTCGGCGTCGGCAACTGCCATGACCGCCTGCATATCAACGGTTTGCGGGCCCCACTGATGGCTGCTCAACTCGGCGTGCTGGGCAAGATATTGCATCAGTCGGCCGTTGCGGAAGTCGGCCCGCAACGTCAGCGACACTCGCCCTCGCTCCACGCGGGCGAGAACGTCCTCGATCATCTCCTCGATGCCAAGGGCGTTGACTGCCGATATCACGCGTGAACCACGATACGCCGCGGCAAGTGCAGTCAGCATGGCCGGGTCTTTGACGCGGTCGGCCTTGTTCAGGAGCAGTATCTGGTCCTTGTCCTTGCAGCCCAACTCCGCCAGAACCGCAAAAACGCTTTTGATCTGGTTCTCCACATCCGCGTGAGACGCGTCGGCCACGTGCAGTAGCAGGTCGGCGTTGATGGCCTCTTCCAGTGTGGCGCGGAAGCTGGCCACCAGGTGGTGCGGCAGGTCGCGCACGAAACCAACGGTGTCGCTCAGCAGTGTCATGACGGCTGGCCCTACTCGCCATTTGCGGGTCTTGGTGTCGAGGGTGGCGAACAGCCTGTCCTCGGTCAGCACACCGGCGTCGGTTAGGAGATTCATGAGCGTGCTCTTGCCCGCGTTGGTGTAGCCGACCAGGCAGATGCGAAACATTTCACTGCGGCCCTGAATGGTGCGGACCTTTCGCTGGTCGATCTGCGCGATGGCACGTTTGAGGTCAGTGACTCGTCGCTGGGCCAATCGCCGGTCCGTCTCGATCTGCTTTTCGCCCGGCCCACGCGTGCCGATGCCGGCCATGGCCGCCGCTCCGCCGGCGATCCGCTCAAGGTGCGTCCACATGTGACGAAGACGTGGATACGTGTACTCAAGCTGCGCCAATTCCACCTGAAGGCGGGCCTGGTGGGTTTGGGCACGGCTGGCGAAAATGTCCAGGATCAGCTCGCTGCGGTCGAGCACCTTGCAGTCGATGACCCCTTCCAAATCGCGTACCTGGGCGGGGGAAAGGTCGTTATCGAAGATAACCACGTCTGCCTCGGCGGCCTCAGCCCGCTCGGCTATTTCCTCGGCCTTGCCCGAGCCTACGTAGTAGGCCGGGTCGATCTTACGCCGCTTGCCGAACATCTCATCGACAACCAGAGCCCCCGCTGTCTTGGCCAAGCTGCGAAGCTCCCCAAGCGGATCGTGCGGATCCAATCGGCTGTCCGGCCGCTCAATGCAAACCAGCAACGCACGCTCACGCGAGACAGCCAAATCGGTACGAATCAATTTATTCATAAGGCCATAGCTTACCTGTCAAAGTCGTTGCGAACCCAACTATAATTATACACGCAACGGGCGTATTTATTCGACCCTTCAGTTGATAATGTTCGCCGTCACCAGGTATGGGGCCGATCGTGACTGTCTAGACCTGTCAAATCGGGCCTCACCCGGGGCCAACTGTCGGAATGACACCTGGTGCGGATGCAGTAGATCAATCGTACTGCCCTATTTAACAACCAGTTACATTTAACAAGTGATCTGGCACGCTGCTTGCTTACTATATTTGAAGGATTCTTATTGCGCCGCCCAAAGGCGGCTTCCGGCCGACGAACAGTAGCGTCGGCGGCGTGAATCAGGAGTGTAACTAATGGCCAGTAACAAGATCATCGGAATTGACCTCGGAACGACAAACAGCGTGGTGGCCGTATTGGAAGGCGCTACTGCCAAGGTGCTTATCAACCAGCAGGGCAGCCGACTTACGCCCAGTGTGGTTGGCTTCACCGACAAGGGCGAGCGGCTTGTAGGCCAGACAGCTAAGCACCAACACGTAACCAATCCGCAGAACACCGTCTATTCGATAAAACGATTCATGGGCCGCAGGCACAACGAGGTGGCCGTCGAAGAGAAGATGGTGCCTTATGAAATCGTCGGCGACAGTGAGGAACTGGTGAAGGTCCGCGTCCGCGGCAAAGACTACACCCCGCCGGAGGTCTCCGCCATGGTCCTGCAAGACCTCAAGAAGACCGCCGAGGATTACCTCGGCGAGGAGGTCACCCGAGCAGTCATCACTGTGCCGGCCTACTTCAACGATTCACAGCGGCAGGCCACCAAGGACGCCGGCGAGATCGCGGGGCTGAAGGTCGAGCGGATCATCAACGAGCCGACGGCCGCCGCTCTGGCCTACGGGCTGGAGAAGAAAAAGAACGAGAAGGTCGCCGTGTTCGACTTCGGCGGCGGGACGTTCGATATATCCATAATGGACATCGGCGACGGAGTCTTCGAGGTCCTTAGCACCAACGGCGACACCCACCTCGGCGGCGAC
>JABMQG010000295.1 GCA_013203365.1 Planctomycetota bacterium
CAGCAACCACGGCGTTAGTGCATTTCGGCTGCGGCCAACCTCCGGCAGCAGCCCGGCGGAGAGAATTTGCTGCCACTGCCGTTTCCCTTCAGCGTCGATGACACCTGCGAACAAGCCCATGGACACCTCGGTCGTGCAAAGCATGGCCGGCTTGGCAGCACCGGGGGGTCTGACTTCGACAAACTCCAGCGACGGGGCGTTCGGATTGAATCGGCGGGTATACTGAACGGCCTTCAGGCCATCGGGCGTCGTGTACTGCCGACCCTGCCATAGCTCGCCTAGCTGGTTGGAAACGTCCCCGGCGCCCTCGGTCGGCCGCATGACGCCCATTGCCTCCAGCGTTTGGGCCACCGCCGTCTGTTCCGTCACACCCGTGCAGTACTGCCGAACCGACTGGGCGAATTGCCCCAAAGCTTCAATCACCTGCTCGTCTTTGACGTCTTTGAAGTCGCGTGTTCGCAACTGGTACAGCAGGTAGTTGTACCGCCCCGCCGGGGAGAGCTTGTTGAAATCGCCGTCGGCGTCCCCGACCGTCAGTGAAACGCCGAATTCCCCGGCTACCTCGACGACGGCTTCCAGGTCGGTGTGCGTGTCAAGCCTGGCGAAGCACGTCCGCCAACGCCGGTGACCTTCGTCGGCCAGCTCCTCGCCAATGGCGGCCCTTCGCGGGGCATCGGTCACCCTGATTTCGATTAGCGACTTCAGCCTGGTTTGGAAACCATATTCCTGTTTCAGATCGGCTGGCGTCGCCGGCCAGTCGCCTCCGCCGCTCACCGCCCGCCAGGAGGCAAGGGCGACGACGGGTAGGCTCGTTTCTTCGATCTTCTCCGAAAGCTGCTCTCGCGAGATGGTCCCCGAGGCAATCTCCTGCAAGTCTTCCAGCACCGTCTCCACACTTGCCAAGGCCGCACCAAACTGCAACCTGGACTCCTTGCCGACCCACTTGCCGTCCAGGGCCTTGATAGTCTCGTCCTCCAGGCCGTAGCCCTGCTCAAGCCGGCCCTCGATCGCCTTGAAGTCCGCCATCAACTCGTTCACTTCGCCGGCCCACTGCTTGAACTGCTGTTGGGGCGCGTCCCACTGGTCTTGATCCACCATCGGAGTGAAATCGTTGTCCGGCGTGATTGAAATCGCCTTGGCGGCGGCCGTGATGGCGGATTCCCTCCGGGGGTAGAATATCTTTGCCGCTTGATCCTCGCTACCCCTTGGCCCGGCCGCAACGGTGTCGACAAGGGAGTCCAACTGTCCCAACAGGCCAGCCAATTTCTCCTCGCTGACCTTCATCGCTACAGGCGATTGGATATTGGCGATGAGTGTTTCGACCTTTGCGCCCCACACGCTGCCGACGGAGGGAGAATTGAAAGTCCGCGTTTCACGCAGCTGAGATGCAGTCTTGGCCTGCTCCTGTGCCAGCCGGACGTTGACGTCATCGCGAAGCTTAGCCAGTGCCGTCTCGGCTTCAGTCTTTCTCCAGGTGAGCTGGTCTTGGTTGGCGCGGTTCCACGGAAGCTTCTGTGTATCTGCCAACTCCGTTACATCAGCAACTACCGAGTTCAACTGCCTCGTCACGGCAGCGGCGCCCGTCTTGTCCCGGTAGACGTCGGCCAACATCGCGACGGCCTCGCGAATCTTCTCAACATCCGACTGCCATGACCAGCCAATCCGCGGGTCCGGTTCTGCCGGCGGGCCGAGAAGCTCATTCATACGGGCGGTCATCTCGGTGTTCAGAGCGACTAGTTTCGGCTGGTTCTGTTCGACGGCTGCCCTGATCCGATCCCTCTGTTGTTCGTCCGACCAGAGCAGTTTTTCCAGCGCATTCACCTCGCCGGCCAACGTTTCCAGACGCTGCTTGAACGGTTCAATGGACGCGGATGCCGTTTCTGCGCCCTGCAACGACTTGTAAGACCCCTCTGCCTCTGCATACAAGGCCTTCAACGTCATGCGAGGGTCGAGCTTCACCAACTCAGCTTCCAGCCGACCCCGTAACGACTGCAACCTACCACGCGATTCACTGACCGCGGCGACGACAGCCGATTGCTTTGAGCGAACCCACGGCGTACTGTCAGGCTCCCATCGGCGAAGTTCGGCGCTAAGAGCCTCCAACTCCCGGCTGAATTCGCCGGCCATCTTGCCCTCGCCGATCTGCGCGATCACCTTGCCCACAGCGGTGAGCTCTAATTCCCAGTCCCACTTGCGCAGAGGATGATCCATCTCGTCCGGATAGTTCCACGCGATCCAGCCATCCAGCTCGCCGTTCAACGAGCCAAGCTTGTCCTTCAACCTAACCACGCCGGCCTCAATCTCGGTCTGATTCTGCCTGCCCCACGAAAGCGCCAGCAGGCCGGATTCATCCTGTACTATCGGCTCCCACCGCCGTGTCGCCTTTTCATGGTTGGCCGAATCGCCCAGGTCAGTGAGTTTGGCCATCTTCTGAGTGATTTCCGCCTTCTGTTTGGCCATGAGCCTGTTCCACGCCGCGTCGCGGGGATCGCCGGCGGCGATCTTCCTGTAATTCGGGCTTCTCAACTGGCTTGGCCAATCCTCCACAAAGGTCATCAAGTTGATCGGTTCGCCTGGACTGTAGGCGGCGAACGACTCATGATCGACCTCGTCCTTCCAATAATCCACGTAGGGCAGCAAGCTGGTGGCGACGGTCCGCACCCGATCGAGTTTGCCTTGCAGAGTCTTCAGGTCGCTTGCCCCGCCGGGCTCGTCGGGCGTGGCGAGATAGGCCATCACGCACTGGCCAAAGCGGGCAAGCGTCTTGTCGCCGGCCGCCTCAATCTTTTGCTGCTGGCCGGCGAGTATTTCATATTCCCGCTGGACCTGCCGAATATGCGACTTGGCCTGGAGTACGTCGTCGATTCGCTCCACAGGGCCCAACGCGGAGCCGGTTTGACTGCCCGTCATGCCGTTGCGAAAATCGGAGACAAGCGATTGCATATAGTTGGCCGACTTGAGCCAGTTGCGCTGCTTATACTCGCTCAGGACCTGATCGATGGGCGCAAGAAACGGACCGGTGAGCGTCTGGTAGAGGCCCTTCATGACCGCGTGGGTCCTGAGCGTCTTTTCCGTGTTCTCCTTGGAACGATTCAGCACGTCGTAAAGCTTCTCGACCGTCATCTCGTGGCGGCTGCCGACGACGGCTTCGATGCTCTTGTTCTCCTCGAAGGCGGTTTTGATGCCCTCCAACAGGCCAATCTCAGTCAGCGAGCGGAATTGCAGCCCGTCCTGATCGGCCTGCAACCTGCGATCCAGCTCCACTCCCTGCTGGCGGGCGGCGGCAATGTTTTCTCCCACCTGGCGAAGATCCTCATCGTCCCGTCCCCAGGCGGGCCAAATGTCGGCATTGACGGTCTCCAACGGCTTGAACCAGTTGTAGTACCATACCGCCATCTCCACATACTCGCCCACGCCGGTAGAAGACCGCGGCGGCGAGAAGATGTTTCCACCAAAGCCTCCGATCAATCTTCGCCCAACACCCGTGAACAACACCCCAGCACACACGCCGACCAATAACACCGCGATGCCGATCAGCCCGATCTTCATCGTCATCCGGCGTTTTGAGGGCCGCAGCGAATCAAGCTGCTTGGCGACTTCCTCCAACGTCAATTCTTCGCCGGCTGCACCCGCTCGCAGAAGCCGGTTGGTAAGGGACCGCCATTCTTGCCCCGCCGCACCTAGTCGTGTCCATTCCTCAGACTCGCGAACCTCCATCCCGCTTATACTCGCAGCAGAGCGGTACATGACCATCTGGTAGAGAAGTTCACCCAATGCACGCAGGTCGCGAGAGGCCCCCGTCGCCTCATCCAACTTGCCCGCAGGCAACGGGTCGGTCAAGACGACCGGCGTCTCGGCGGGATTTCGACCGCTCAGCAGCAGAACGTTGGCGAGTGTAACGTTGCCGTGGGGTCGTCCGAGAAACCTTTTTAGCTCATCCAGTCCGCTGACGACGGCGGAGATGATGTGATGCAGTGACTCAGCGGGTAGTTTCACTCGCCCGCGGACTATTTTCTCAAGGTTTTGCCCGTAGTAATCGCTGACGTAGTAGCAACCGCCCTGGTCCTCGCCGCATTCATGGATTTTCGCCCAGTGTTCTGCGCCGCCGGCAACGAGCTTCTTTTGCGCCTCGGCCGAATCGAGAAACTCGTCGATTATCGCCTTGGCCTCGGCATCAGCGGCAAAGTGCGCCGCCGGCCGGCAGCTTTTGACGACGAACTCCCCGGGCGCCGCGCCACCTACGGCACGGGCCGACCACAATATCGTAAGGGCACTGCGGTGAAGTTCAGCGACAGTTTCATACCCGCCGAAGGTGGGCATGCGAATCACCTTATTTTTCCCCCCGACTACCGAACCGGCAAGTTAGTTCTCAAAGGGGTTGTTGGGCTTGTAGGCCTGATCGCACACAAGGCCCGTGGCCTTGACTACGATGGGGGTGCTTGAGCCCTGCCACGAACTGCGTTTTAGCGGAAGAATCAGCCTGCGCGCGTCTGCGTCGCCGGGAAGGTCCTTGCTTGGGGGAAACGACGAGAGCACAACCAGCAGCTTGGCCTCGGACCAGTTCTTCCAGATTGGATCCTTCCTGCTGAGAATCTGCGGATTCTTCAGCCCCTCGCCCATTTCCATCTCATAGACCTTTGCGTCTTTCTGCCAGGTCCAGTACTCCGTCATGGACAGGTCGCGCAGCCGGCGATATTCACCTGGGTTGCTCACGCCGATCATGTGTATCTTCACCGAGGGCATGGTTCCGCGCTCGTCCTTGCAGTCGAGCCGCACGACAACTTCGCGCCGCCCGTACCCGCAGCCGGCCAAGCCCAACGCCAGCACCGCCGCCACCAGCAATCGACACCTTCCCGAAGTCACTTTCATTGATTCATCCTTCCATGCCTATAAGATGCCTTCGAATCACAGCGTGCACATGGCGGTTGTATCGCCAGTCGATGACTATCAGACTCCGCGTTCGCAACAAAAGTTTTTCCAGCTCCTCGATTGCACGGTCGAAGACCCGATGCGGCCCGCCGGCGGGTGCATCGCCAAAATCCGCACACTCACTGTCAGGGCCGATACCGGGGAACAACCCTATCAGCACCGCCAGCACCTGGCACCACAGTTCGATCGGCACAAGGTCGATCGCTTCGGCGGGAGATATCTTCTCGTGCGTCAGCCGGGCCGGACCCAAGGCCTCGACCCATCGGTTGTCCTTTTCGAACAGTCTTTGCACCCGGCCGGCCAAAGGAACGCCGGCTTCATACTCGGCCGCCAACTGCCGGGCAAGACTGAACGTCTCATCCAAAGCGATAGGAAGTGAAGTCTCCTCGTCCACCAGGAGAATCCGCACCGCCAGCACGCCAAGTGAGTACAGATCGCACGGGCTGCTCAGCAGCGGCACCACGTCAAACACGACCCCGCCCATGGGCACGCCCTCAGCCGCCTTCAGGGCCGCGACCAGATTGGCCGAGTGTGTCTGGCTGATGGTGCGGAATCTCCACTCTCCCGCGGCCATTGCGCCGCCGGACTCAAGGTGGGCGTATGTGTCAAGGCGAGTGGACGCGACGTTCAGACGCATCCAAACCATGTCGTTCGTCGATACCTGCATCCGCTCCTGCGTGGCGAAGGTACCCTCTAAGACTATCCGGTCTTTTGACTCGGTTATTACCTGGCGGATTCGCACCGTCCCCCGGCCACGGACCGCCGAGGCCGCAGAGGCCGGCTGGTAGATCGACATGCCCGCCGACCCACCGCGAAGATAGTACAGTGCCTCAGTGCCCGTTATCGGAAGCTCTACCGCATCGCCGGCGTCGGCGAGCACCGCTCGGGCCGTCCACAGAACCGGCAGGGCCCTGGCAGTGTCGCCCAGACGGACCTGAAAGCTGTCGGCCGACAGGTTCAATACCGGCCGACCCAGCCGGGCAACCGCGGCGCGGACCTGGTCGAACAAATCGGCCAGCAAGCGCAGTTTCAGGTGCAAGGTCTCGACCAGCCGGCCAGGCCTGCCGTGCGAACCCAGGAACAACCACCCTGATCCACTACCGTCAGGGCCAAACCCGTCGCTCGCCATCTCCGAAGCAAGGCCGTCAGGCGCCGTCGGCAATAGAACCGGCATCGCCCCGGCAGACGACGCCCGGCTGAGAAGGCACGAAAAAGCCTCCAATGTCATCGCGCCGTGCGCCCTTGCCAACATCAATCCGCCACCGACGTTGAACGCAACCAGGTTGCTATCGTCCGCCAGATCGGCCATCTGCAAGCAGGATTCATTGCGCGGCGATTCGGACGTCACCGGGACAAAGGGCGAATCAGCCCCCAGTTCGGGTACCCAAAGGTACCTGAAGAGCGACCCGCTGTAGACTGCCAGCCCCTTGGCCGAAAGAACTGCATCGTCACGGCACAGCGCCCACGGCAGGCCGGAGGCGCCATGAACCGGGTGCACTGGCTTAAGCGCCGACAGGTCGATAAACGTCGGGTGAGGATTGGCCGTCTCCCAGCCGGTGCGAACGATGCCGTCTCCGTCCGTCTGTGAAAGTGCGGCAAAATTGTCCACCCAACGCTTGTCCAGCGTGGCGTTGGTCATTGACTCGCGGCTAACGGCAGCCGTCTGGCCCAAGCCACCCAGGTCCTGGATCCATAGTTCGATCCATTCGTGCACGTACCCGCCGGCATCCAGAAGACATCCCAGAAGTACGCGGGCGTCCATCGTATCTCGCATCGCGACAAAACGGCCACCGGCAGGGTCGGTGCCGGTTCTTACCACCACACACAAACGCAAAGGGCAGGTCAGCTGTTCGCTGCTGACCGGAACGGCTACACAGCCTTTCGGCAGTAAACGTGGACAGCTTTCCGCGGAACTGGAGAACATGCGTATCTTTCGTTCAGCAAGCTAAGAGACTATCTTTAACTTGAAACGCCCTGCCGATAGGCCAAACCGATCTCAAGGCGGATACAACCTCTCTATCAGAGGCAACATAAGTCTAAAGCCCGGCCTGCGGATGTCAACTGCTTTTGTGGGCCGGGACCTTGCCGCTCGACATGCAAGGCAGCCCGCATTGGCCGATCAATCCTCGGCTATCTCAAACTCAAGCCGGCCGGAGACATAATCTCCCATTGCCGCCATTATCCAGTACCGACCACCCTTGGCCAGGATATTGCACATCTCGTTCAGGTCGAGGTTGAAGTACCCCCCTTCCCGGTAGCTCGGATCTATCGTGCTCGCAGGCTGCGAGGGGACAGGGCTGATATTGCTGGCGTCCTGAGCCGGCGAGAGCCATGCGTCCAGCTTATCGCGGCGAAAAACGATGAGCATCACCTGTGCCAGGGGTATTCCCTTGGACCGGTGGATGAGCTCGGCGCCGATCCTGTAGGCCCCACGCAGAACCAACGGTTCACCCACTCGATGGTGGCCCTTGGCCAACCGAATCTGCACCCCGACGTTGTCGACGACCGGGGACTGACCATGACTGGAATAATTCGGAAGCGTCTCGGTTTTTTCTGGCATCGCTGTTTCCTTAACCTATCGGGGGAACTGCCATGTCGATCCCATGGCCGATCGCGTCATGTCCTTTCCTCGCAGGAAGGTCCTGCACCCGGGGTCGCTGACGGTTTCGTCATGGAAGTCGCGCGGCCGCCCGCTGTAGCCTTGATACCACATGACGCAGTCGCGGTAATTGCAGTGATTGCTGTGGGCTGCCGACTTCCACGCAAGCGAGCCGTACACCAGCCCAAGGGAGTGGCCGGGTTCGTGAACGCTGGTGCCGGCCATGATGGTTTCGATCTGGCCGGCCTCGTAAGCCTCTTCCATCGAACCTCGGCAAATGACCAGATGCAGGTTCGCGCCGCCCCACCCGTTGTAACCGGGGGCCTTGTAGTAGCGGATATTGACGGGGACGGGACTCTCGGCCGTCGGGGTCACACCCACGGCGGTGAAATCGACCCGCAACTTTGTATAACCCGAGGCAATTGTGCGGGTGACTTTGCCGGCAGGGAAGTCGACGAAGCTGCCCTCCGCGTTTCTGTACTGCGCAGAGATCAGCCATTCGGCGCCGTCAAAGTCGAACGGCCGAAAATACGGGTTGTTGGGCGTGTTGACCACGGCCGCGCAATCGAATGACGCCGGCACCTCCTCCCTCCGACTGGTCGGGCACAAATGATCCACTATTACGTAGTGGATCTTGAACGGCACGCCATCGGAGGAGCAGAAGCCGTCGGCCCATGTGTAGCCGTCATCGTGCGTGTTGAAGTTCGCATGGTGGTCGCCTACATCACGGGTGCCGGTCTCGGACATTTCAACGAAGACGTTGGCGTACGCGTTGCGGACCATGGTGACGGTAGCTGCGGCCATTTCAAATTGGCCCGCGGTGGGCTTTCGCATCTCGGCAATCTCGTAGTACATCCTCCGCCAGACCACGATGTTGCCGGAACTTTCCGTACCATCGGCGCCGAGTTCGGCGTCCTCTTGGAGGCTGGCGCTCACTCGGAACTCGTCGCCGCCGTAGGTCGTCAGTCTCAGTCTCGTTCGTGCCTTGCCCTCGTCGTTGGTGGCGCTTCTGTCGTGAGAGAGGCTACCCTGGTCGTCCGCGGCGAGCCCAATACGATTGTCAGCACCCGGGACGACCGTAAAGTAGACGTTTATGCCGGAACGGACCGGGCTGATAGTGGCGGTAATTGTCACCATTCGGCCGTTATGTGCCGTATCATCCTCATCCATGTTTACATACCACTTCTGATCGCCCGGCTCGACGCTGACCAGCTCGAACTCCTCAGGCGCCTCCTCACCTGCTGCGGCGGCTGCCGCACGGTCAGCACACTGGACTTCGGCAGCGTCAACGCCCTCGCCGCCGAAGCCGGCCTCGGCGTCTCTCTCGGCCGCCGCCAGGGCCTCGGCACGCTCCTCCTCGGCACGCTGTTCGCTAACGTGCAATACCACCGCGACGATAATCAGCGCGACGACAACGACCGCGACGACGATCAGCGCGATCAGCGCGAACAAACCGAAACCAAGCACCAAAATCACCGTCTGTTCTCCAATCATCCACGATCCCGGCTGCCCTGCTTGGCAGCGGCCATGAGCCTCTTGATGCGAACAGCGGGATCATCGATCGCCGGGTCGTTGAGTATCCGACCGGCCCACGCCTGTTTGGGGTCCACGTCGAAGTCGCGCCCGTAGGCGAACATCACGTCAATGTACTTGCACACGTCGCGCTCAATGACGATGCCGTATGTCTTCGCCCGTTTTATGCCGTAATAAATAGCTTCGCTCGTGCCATCTTGTCCCAGCGCGGCGCATCGTTTCGGGAAGAACTCGTTAACGTGCCCCACCATGCGATCGGCAAAGGCATTCTCAGCGGCTCGTGAAAAAGCCTCCATTTGCGCCTTGCGGATTATCATGAATCGCCTCCGCCAAACCGCGACGCCTGATCAAACGCCTCAAGCTGAACTTCTTCCATCTTGACGCCATCGCCGCAGGCCGAACACACAATGGCCTTGTCAGGCCCTTCGGCCTCGACCAGTATCCGCTCGATGGGTCCGAAAAACTCCCCGGCTTCATCAGCGGTGCATGTAGGCAGGTATGATCGGAGCACCCTCGGGTCGTAGTAGCGGAAGAAAAACCGCTGCCCGTCCTCGTCCTCGGCTATGAACAAGCCGCGAAGATGCCGCCACAGGGCATCAAAGTCGGTCTCGGCAATAAGCAGTATTCCAACGCTCCGCCCCCACGTTCGGGCCCAATCGTCGAGGCACCCGCCGGCCGGGTCGATGGAAACTAGGTACGGGGCTACGTCGCCGAGGTACGGCGCCATTTCCCCCTCGAACAGGCTCCGCAACTGCTCCCGACGCAGATCGACGCCCCGCAGGGGACCCATCCCTTCCCGCGCTCCGTCGACAACTGCGTAAAGCAGCTCTCCCGGCGCCGGAGCGGCAAGTTTACGCAGAGCCGAACCAAGTTGCCTCACCTGTTCAGTCACTCGGCCTTCCTATAAACTCTGGCACGCCGGGCACGGCCCTTTGCACACGAAGGGCTTTCCGGCCTGCGCAGCCGATTGAAACGCATATTTTGCCGGTCCCGGGTTAGACGGAGCCGGCGCCGCGCCTCCACCACCGCCTCCACCACCTCCGCCTCCGCCGCCGCCGCCGCCACCGCCACCCCCGCCGCTTTCACCGATCATTACCG
>JABMQG010000296.1 GCA_013203365.1 Planctomycetota bacterium
AAGAACGTGTGGTGGTACGTGTCGTGCCCAACGTCTTCCAAGTCGTTGTGTTTGCCGCCGGCGCGGATGCACTTCTGGCTGTTCGCCGCACGCTTGTAATCACGCGTGCCGGTGGCGAGAAAGACATCCTTGAACTGGTTCATGCCGGCATTGGTGAACAGCAACGTCGGATCGTCGGCCGGTATGAGCGAGCTGGACGGTACATGCTCATGCCCGCGGTCGGCGAAAAAGCTGATGAATTCCTGCCGAATCTGTGGGGCGGTCCTAGGATTTTTCTTTGCCTGCATCATGACCTTTTGTGTTGCTGGAGATATATAGCACGAATTTCAAAATACTACACCGGCTGGACGTAAGAGGCAATACAGACACGCACTGAATCATAATCCGCTCTTGCGTGTCTTGCGAAGAACCTGGAAAAAAAGCCACCTGCAATGTCTCCCCAACGGGTTTGCCTCCCACAAATCGGCTGAGGGCCCGCAGCCCACATGCCGGCCGGGTGCCAGATCGAAAGTACCCGGACGAAGTACTGCCGATTGTCTGCGGCCGAGCAATGCGATATGGTGCTGGTTTGCAAAATGCAAAAAATGTCAAATGGGCAGACGGCGATTTCAGCTAACATCGCCGGCAGTTGGTGTGTCTGACGCTATGAAAGACGCCGAAGGCAACAGAATATCCGCGACGGACGGAGAATTGGTCGCCGAGGCCGTCGGCGGCAGCGCAAAGGCGTTCGAAGTGCTCGTCTATCGGCACCAACGCCGTGCAACCGAAGTTGCCTATCGGCTGTTGAGCAATATGGACGACGCGATGGAAGTAACACAAGAAGCCTTCTTGCGGGCGTATCGCAAGCTCCAGAGCCTGTCGGTGCCGGAAAAGTTTGGGAGCTGGCTGCTTCAGATTGTGTCCAACCAGGCGCTTAATTTCCGCAGAGGTAGAGCCTTGCGCTATACCGTGAACCTTGATCGCCTCCACCCAACCGACCGGCCGGCAGAACTTAATATCGCCGACCCCTCCGCCATAAGCCCGGGTGCAGAGGCCTCGGCAAAGGAACTTAAACAGGCCATGCGGCAAGCCATAGACCAACTGCCGGAAAAACAGAGACTGGCACTGGTGCTGTTCAGCATTCAGAAACTGCCCCAGAAACAGGTGGCCGAGGTGCTCAACATCAGCGTCGAGGCGGTGAAGTGGCATGTCTTCACCGCACGAAAGAAGCTCAAGGAAAAATTCAAGGACTATTTGTGAGGGCGGCCCGCCGCCAGTAGCGAGCTACGACCATGAAACCTGAGGACGTGGAATATCAATTGAGCCGGCTTCTTGACGGGGAACTGCCCCAAGACCAGGCCGAGGCCTTCCGTCAACGGCTATCTCAAGACCCCGCACTTGCCGAGCAGCATCGCCTGTATCAGGCACTGGATCAATCCCTCAGCGACCTAGCAAAGGATATGCCGGCCGTCAACTGGGACCTGCAACGCCAGGGCATTCGTGCTGTACTGGAACGAAAGATGCTTCTGAGGCCGATGGTGCCGTCCTGGCGAGGTCGGCTGCTGCGATGGTCGACTGCAGCGGCTGCCGCGGCGGCGGTGCTGGTTGCCTTGGTGCTTGGCTTGAATTGGCTCACGTCATCGGCCATGCGCCGGCCGACGGCGAAACTGGTGGTGGCCTGGGCGGGGCCGAAAGCACCTTGGACCGGAGCGACCCTCTCAGGCGGACCGTTACGCGACGAGGCCGACAATGCGACGTCGGAACTGGCGGTTACCTACTCATCGGCCGGCACCGCTGCCGACCAAGTGCCGTCTGAAACCGCCCAGCCCGACTACCACGGAGAAATTATCGTCGTCTCCGCCGGCCCGATAGCCTTGCAGGGGTCGCAAACGTCTGCGATGTGGTATCTGGATGAGCTGTGATTGCATTGAACGCATAATAAAATAACCTAACTTCGCCGCCATGGGCAGACATGTCGGATGTCGCACGGGTGCGGCGGCCATTAGCTTAGGGAGCAGAATCTATGAAACGCCGAACAATCGTTGCAATGGTCCTGGCGGTGCTGGCACCCGTAACTATCGCCGGCGCACAGGAAGGCCAGGGAATAGTCATGCGGGCGCTCGACGAGCCTTTAAGCATCGAAATCGCCGACATGCCTATTACCGAAGCCCTTAAGGAGGTCTCCGCAAAGAGCGGCCTGTCCATCCAGATGGGCGACGACGTGCTTGCCCGGCTGCCGCACGGCGAGGAAACCCGCTTGCGAATCGTCGCACGCGACGTCAAGTTGCGCGACGTACTCGCTGGAATGCTCGGCCCGATGAGCCTGCAATGGCACGTGGATAGAATGGGTGTGCTCGTGGCGCCCTCGCCGCAACTGCAACGAATCAACCGTCGCCCGACATTTGCCGAAGTGGCGATTCTCAACAAACTAGCCACCGTCAAGATCGAGTTGGGTAAACCTGTCATCGAGCAACTTCAACAGGCCACCGCCGAGAAGGATCTCGCACTCATCTGGCACGTCGGCGATCAGCAGGAAAGGGCAAAGGCCCTCGAGATGGCCGAACGAAGCTTGCCGGCTACTGGTGTTGCGTATCTGGACCGCCTATGCCACGGCCGGGGGTGGACCTGGTACCTTTGGGGGACGGACCTGATGATCGTGAGCAAACAGATGCAGACCAACCGGCAACTATCACGCCAGGTGCCGGTTCGCTACAGCAACCAGCCGTTGCTGAATGTCATCGAGGACCTGGCCGGCAAAGCTGATCTCAAGCTGAAGATCGACCCTGGTGCGCTACAATACATCAACGAAGAAACCCGACGGAATTTCACCCTGCTGATGAAAACCGAGGCAACGGTGGCCGACGCGCTGGAAGTCATCAGCGGCGTCATAGGCTTGCGCTTCGCACCCGATGATTTGGCCATTCACGTCAGCGCATCCGAGGCCTTGACGGCCACTACCTTACCCTCCGGACCTCGACAACGCCTGCCGTTCATTGCTACAATGAAGTATGTGGACAAAGCCGGCGAGGAATACATGATCTTCTTCCGCCCGGACGACCTGCCGCCGGGGCTCGTCGAAGATATTGCGAAGAAAAAGGCCGAGAGAATCAAGCAACTTAAGGTCCAATACGGCTTCGACACCAACGCAGAAACCGAACCCGCCGGCCCGGGTCCGGGAGAACAGAAGCCGTAAGTCGGCAGCCGATAAGAGCGGGCCCTGTGAGAAGCAATAATCGCCGACGCTATGGCTTCAGCCAAGTCCATCAAAGGTGTGAGCAGGTCCGCCGTCGCCTCGCAAAGGCCGACGGCCCGTCCGAACCATCACAAGGAGCTTCCCTATGAATCCGATCAAGCTCATCCGTAAATTCGTCAAGGCCCTACGCGGAGGCTCCTCGTTTCGTGAGGTCTTCCTGGGGGTTTTCCTTGGCTTCGCCGTCGGGATGATTCCCGGGGTAAACCTGACGCTTATCTTGGCGGTACTCCTGCTG
>JABMQG010000297.1 GCA_013203365.1 Planctomycetota bacterium
ACGGAAATGATGATCGAATCCTCCAGACCTTCCTTGCGAGAGAAGGAGGTGATCGAGAAGTTGCCCTTCGGGCCTTGCACGTTCGAGGTGCCCCTGGCTCCGTCGAGGATTGCAAGTTCGACCGTCGTGCCGGCAAGAAACGCGGTACGCATTGCGACGAACCCGGTGTCGGCGTTGAGTGGGATTGCCTGCAAGTCGAAATCGACCGTGCATTCCTTCAGGCCGGCGGCAGACGCTCGCCAGCCGCTATTGGCCCGCGTTGTAACGTCCACGTCGGCTGCGTCGAGATTGAGCGTGACGTCCTTGACGTTCGTCAGTTCGGTCATCGCCCCGATAACGGCGTCGGTAGCGCCCCAGTACAACTTCGCGTCTTTGCCTAAGCTGAATAGTGCCATTGTCTTTACTCCTTCGCCCGAACCGGGGCTGTGTTAATTCATCGCTTCACGCTGTCCCGCCACATCGCAGGCAGCTTCGGTATTTCACGCTCGTATGCCGGGCCCATGAATGGCCTCGGCTCATAAGTCGCAACGTAGGTCTTGCCCTGCCGGTCCTTCAGTCGTTCCACCCCGCCGAACTCCAGAACTTGGGGGACGATCGGCTTGCCGTGCAACGGCTCGGGGCCGATTACCACGCTTGTACTAACGAAATCGTAGCCGAAGAATATCCCACGCTTCAGCAGGCCGACGTGGCTGCTTGGTGGAGATCCCGGCGGTGACGCTTTCTTTCTCGTTCGGATCGATTGCCTGGCCGCGGTCATTATGTAGGCGCCGATTCGAGACAACACTTTGCGCGTGGTCTTGTCCACGCGGCTCGTCACGGCCTTGTCGTCGAACCAGGACATCGTTTTGGAATATGCCATCTTTATCACGGCCACCACCAATGCCCGCCGGCCTCAGCCACCATGGCCTGCAACGTCAGGGTTATCACGCTGGTAAACTGCCGCAACTCAAGGATGTGGTCGGGCGCGTAGATCGGCACGTTTTCCGTCCCGACCAGTTGAGCGTCGTCGAATGTGCCGACTACCATCATCTCGTCGATGATCTCCTGGCATAGCAGCATCAGCTCGTCGATCTCGGTATTGTCGGCTACGGAGAGCTTTTTTTGTACGGCAATATCGACCTGGAGTTCAAGCCCTGCAATCCCGCGTGCGGGCCTCGAAAAGGTTATGCCGCGGGGGACTACGGTGACGTGCAACGTTTGCATGTCCTTCAGAGAGAACACCGGCGCGTACATCCTGACCGCGGTGAATGCCTGGGTGAACGCCCGGCCATTCAGGGCAAGGACAACTGCGTCCGCAATGTCAGCGACGTAAGCCATTCGTCAATTCCCTGCAACGTAATCGCTCACCATGACCACCTCGACCGTCCCGGCGTCTACCAGGACGCGAATAGCGGCCATGAGAGTTTCCAGCTCTGCTGCCGTAGTCTGCCCGGGTGCGTCTATGATGTGCCACATGAAACACAGGTCGCCACGCGATAGAATCGCCCGGTCAACATAGTTCACCGCCGTGCTTGTAACGTCAAGCGGATCGACGGTGTAGTTCTCGGGCAGGTCCATCGAGGTCCTCTGTACAGTCCTTCGATCTCCCCTACCCTGAGGCATGATCGACGTATAGCAGTCCAGACCCGTCGTGTGAGCGTTCAGCGACCAGTCAGACGATAGGTGGGTCATGGCAGTTTGAATCAGGCCGGAAAAGTGCTGGAGGTATTCGAGTTGGTCTGCCGGCTCGCCAACGTGGCCGAGCGGGTAAGCGTACAGGTCTAGACCAGGATTCCCGAGCCCAAGGTCTTGCAGCATTCGCTTGGCCCGAACCATCTCACGGATGCGAGACGCCGTGGTCGTGAAACCAGACACGAGAGAGGTGTAGCCATGCGTAGCTATCTGATGGCCCCTGCGCAGAAGGTCTTTGGTCTGCGCGACCGTCAGAGGTGTTCTTGCCGCACCGCCTATAGTGATGCTCGCCTCGCCCAGGTACTCCGGTATCAGGCAGAACGTGCCACGGAAGCCATGCTTCTCCAAGATACGAGCGGCGACCATGTTAGTTGAATCGCCATCGTCAAAGGTGAACATGATCTTCGGTACGCCCGCCGCCTTCGGCTGGAAGATACGGAAGCGGTCCATTACGAGCCGCACTTCGGCACTTCGCGTATCGTTGTAGGTTATCGCCATGCCAATCGTGTCAATCGCTGCGGGGTCGATGTTTCCACCAGCACCAACGGCCTCCATTACGACACCCCAACTGTTCTCGACATTGTTCCCCGAAGCTATTGGAGCCGTCAGCAACGCCTGTACACGATGCCAACCAGCGTACTTTACGCCGAAGTTCTCGTAGCGCATGTTTGCGCCTTCGTAGAGGATTAGCCAGAAGTTGTTTATCGCCGACTCGGGTACGCCAGCACCTACGGCCTCCAGTTTCCAGCTTACGTCTACCCATACATTGTTAGATGAAAGGTCCAAAACCGCCGGAAGCGTCCACTTTAGGTAACTAGAAGATATACCGGCTCCAGGCGTAAGGATGCCACTACCTGCTCCATGTCTGATAAGCGTCTCGTCGGTCGTATTGCTTTTGGTACTTCCTGCTGAGGCCCAGTCACCGTCTGCGAACCAGGAATCAAACAGGTAGTCCATATTCTCGGCCGCAAGCTGCACTGTGTCCCATGTATCCTGCTTGTAGCCGGATGGGGCAAGACTACGATCGACGGTAAGGTTCTGGTCCAGGTTAGACCGGCCGACTCGCCACAATTTCGGAGGCATTATCGCACCTCCACAATCAGGTCGGTCATCGCCGTCCCCGCCGTGTACCTCTTGACACGAATGTCGGTTGACGCTGCGATATTGACGGCCAGGTCGTCCATCGTGTTCGGTGGTAGGCTGATGCTGTCGGTCGTTCCGCCGTCCAGGCTAATTACACACCCGCTGTCGCCGACGATAACCCGCAGTTGCGTACAGGCTCGGTTGATAGGGTTAGGCGCAAGAGTGGCGGTATATGTGTCCGCGGCGGGGTCCACGATAGTCAGGGGGATCGGCAGGCCCGCCGTGCCAAGGCTCACAAGCAGAGCGCCGTTGTCGCTCACCTCAACGTCAGACGAATTGATCCAGCGCTTTGCCATTCAGATACCCACACCTATCAGTTTCGGACGGCTTGCGAAGCCGTAGGCTTGCGTCAAGTCGAAGATTTCTACACCGGTAGAACTTACAATCTTGGATCCTCTCCGCGTGAACCTAACCAAACCAAGGCCCTTCTGGCGGAAACTGGTTGTGTTTGAGATTACCAGCGCCCCGCCCCCCATCTCCAGAAGGCAGCCAGTCCCGTCCACCTCGAAGATCCCGCCGGTCGTGGTGATTGTGCCGCCGTAAAGGTGGAGGTGCCCCTTCATAGACGTATACGGTGCGTTCAAGACGAGACTGCCGCTTCTCATAATGAAGTCGGCATTCGTTCGGATATAGAAGTAGTTTGCCGTTGTTCCGCCGTGTGTCAGCGTCCCGCTGTTAAGTGTAAATGACGACCCTGCCTTCAAGTCGATACCACCCGTAGCAGTAACCGTGATCGACCTGCCTGTCGGCAAGGTTAGGCTTTGACCGGTCTGCAAATCCATCTTATGCGCCGCATCAACTACGGCATCGTCTACTGTCAGGTCAGGGGCAACGCCACCCACCCAGTTCGCATCAGTCACCCAGTCGCCGGAATTGTTCGAAGTTATGACAGCCATCAGACGAATATCCTGTAATGCACGCCCTCACCGTTCACGCCGACTTTGACGTAAATCTTGCTTGCATCGTCGATGTGTATAATTACACCCTCGAAGTTGTTCGGTAGAAGCGGGATACACTGGTTCGTCACGTCGCCGATGAAAGCCGGTGTGGTGTTTACCGCAACGCCCGTTGCCGCCACACATGGCGCACCAATCCAGACGAACCGGCAGGCCGTAGAGGCGGTGACGAGTTGCGCGGGGGTTGCTGCTGCCGCGATTGGATGCGGCGTACCTGCCGCCGTCCCGACCATCGAAGTCGGGCAACTGATCTTTGATTCTTGTGTCCAGTTCGCCATCTGTTTATCCGCCTATTATTAGCAAAAGGTTTTCCAAACCAGTTGAACCACAAGCCCAACCACGGCAGTCAGTACGACCCAAATCATCCTGGCCTGAACCGCCGCCACACGCTCAAGCCGGTCCAGCCTAATGTTGACGCCCGGTTTGCCGTTGCCGCGTAACGCCTCGTCGATGTGATTGAGCTTTTCATGTATCGCCTTGAACTCAACCTTGTATGTCGTTTCGTACCGATCGCCGCACATTCTCGTATTCCCCTTTTCTTGTCATTCGTCGGTCTGCTTGGCGTGAATTCTCAGCGTCACACCGAACGGGTCGCCGATGCGATAATGGCCAGTTCCGCCCAGGTCCAGAACTTCAAACTCGCGGCCGTCTGCCAATAGGATCGTGTCGCCTATCGCCGGCATAGTTGCCACACCGCCGAGAATGAGATGGGCGGCCGTGACCAGGAAGTCCGTAGCAACAGCCGCCACGGTCATCCCGGACTCGGTCGCCATCTCGTAATTCGTCTGCCCGAGCGTGGCGTAGAGGACTACGCTGTTGACGCCACGCGAGTAGGTGACGGATTGAGTCATATTCGCTGTGCGAATTCCACTCAGCCATGTCACGGCATCTCCGAGCATGTCTGCCATTCATCAACACCTCACGCTGGCTCTTAGACCGACGTTACCCAGACTCCACGCTTGGCAACGCATCGCCATGACGTAGCCGCCACATTGCAGACCAGG
>JABMQG010000028.1 GCA_013203365.1 Planctomycetota bacterium
AAATAAAAACCATCGAGAAACCGTGTGGAATCACTCTTTGGGACAGCCGAGTCTTTGATAAAGCAGGCGGACCTGCTCGCGCAGGTGAGACACGCTGGAGTTGTTTCCTACAATATAATCCGACTTTTCTCTCTTTTTGTCCAGAGATTTTTGAAAATTTTCTCGCCTGGCTAGTTCCGCTGACGACCACCCCCGGCTTTCGGCGACCCGTCGACGACGCTGATCCGCCGGGGCGTCGACGTACACTAAAATGTCACAAAGCCTGTGCCAGTCTGTCTCTAGCAACAGTGCCGCGTCCAGAACAATCACCGCGCGCGCCCGGCGGAGTTCTTCGATCCGCCGGGCCAGTTCCGCCCGTAACGGCCCATGAATAATTTCGTTCAATCGCGACAGAGACCCGCTGTCAGCGAAGACCCGCTCGGCCAGCAAGGCACGGTCGATCGCCCCACCAGGTGCCACAATATCAGGGCCGAACTGCCCAATGACGGCACGGGCAATCTCCGGGCAAGCCAGCAGCATGTGGCCGACCTCGTCGGCGTCGATCCTTACACAGCCAAGCTCTTGCAATATCTTGGCAACAAGGCTCTTACCGCTGCCTACGCCACCGACCAAGCCAACAACCGGCGGAAATAAAATAGGGTGCTTCATTGGAATAGGCCAAGTATTGTCCCAAAGGCAAACAAAGAGTCAACAGAAAAGGTCCAGCGGGTCGGCGGGGGTTTTTTAGCCAACAGATGCGGCGAAGATGGTCGCCGTCGATATTCGTAAAATCGAAGACGGCGAAGCCGTCACTTGCTGCAGGCCGCCGTCCCGGCCGGCGAATGCCGGCCCTGACATGGGGGCAAGGTCGTCATCAGGCGGCGACGGCTAAGCCGCTTTCCACTGGGGCATCGGCACACAGACTCGCCAGTGGATGGGCGAATTGTATCCCTAAGTGGAAGCGGTCTTGCTGCTTGGTGCATCGTTGAATGATACCGCACACACGACGCACACCCATCCCGCGAGCCGGCAGGCTAAGCACAAGCCGCTGGCCGGGGTAGAACATCTTGGAGCACATGGCTCCTATACCGCCTCGGCTGATGTCTAACATCTCGATCTGCTCGACCAGATCCTCCCCATCAGGATCCAACCTAATGACCTGCACAGGCAGGTTAAGCTGAGTCCGGGGGTACTGACGTCTCTCGGCTATGCTCGTTTCGATTCCCACCATCGCTGGGTTCTCCAGTTAAGGATGTCTGATGCGTATTTGACGCATCGGTCAGACGGGGAACCGACTTGATTTACAACCCAAAGTTTTGCTATCCCTAAGAACGTGCATGAAAACCAATCGCGAGGCTTCTGCGCCGCGCCGAACGAGCAGGGCAAGGAAGGCGAACGAGGCATATCCACTGTGATATGTCGAGTTAGCCTGACGCAGCCATGCGAAGTTCGCCGCCAGCAGACGACCGCGAGAGTTTTCATACACGTTCTATGGTTAGAACAGTAGAATGGGCGAGCCACCGCGAAAGGCGACAACTTGTGTGATTCTACTGAAATTACGTTTCTCGGCACAGGAACCAGTCACGGCATTCCGATGATCGGGTGCGACTGCCCCGTTTGTACATCGAGCGACCCGCGAGACAAGCGAAACCGCGCCAGCGTGGCCATCCAGTTGCCGGCCAACACGCCGGCTAAACCGCGTGTGATCCTCATCGACACACCTCCGGAGTTCAGGCTGGCAGCCATTGCCAACGACCTAAAACGAGTCGACGCTGTGCTGGTCACCCACGCCCACGCGGATCACATACTGGGAATGGACGATCTGCGAAGATACAACCGCATCCTCGGCACAGCGATCACCTGCAGGGCAAATGCCGAGGCGATTGCGATATTGCGAACCATATTCCACTACGCCGAGGGCACGCGCGCCGAACCGGGGCGACCACGGATCGTCTTTGAGCCGATTCAACAGCAAGCCCAAATCTGCGGCGCGACGGTGATACCAATCCCGCTTGCCCACGACAAGCAGCAGATACTGGGGTTCCGAATCGGGCGATTCGCCTACTGCACCGACTGCTCGGGCATACCACAGGCCAGCAAAGACCTCCTTGCAGGGCTGGACCTGCTCGTCCTGGGCGCACTGAGGTATTCGCCGCACCCGGCTCACTTCAACCTGGACCAGGCTCTGGAAGTGATCAAGCAACTCCGGCCAAACCGGACACTGCTGACGCACATTGCCCACGAAATGAGCCACGCAACGCTGATGGCCCAACTGCCGGCGAACGTAGAACCCGCCTACGATGGAC
>JABMQG010000298.1 GCA_013203365.1 Planctomycetota bacterium
GTCGAACCGCGCTGGCCGAAGCTATGGATCGTCACGATGTTGGGATGACCCAATTTGGCCATCGCCTGGGCCTCGCGGGCGAAACGCTGGGCGAAGGCTTCCTCGCGGCCGATCTCCGGCGGCAGGATTTTCAGCGCCACCAGCCGGTCAAGCTGCTTCTCGCGGGCCTTGTACACCGCCCCCATGCCACCTCGACCGATCAATTCCAGGATGTCAAGCTCGGGAAACAGCGGCATAAGCTGCTCGACGGTCGGCGGCGTCCAGCGGGCGCGGGCCTGGGCGTCATCGGTATAGCCGACGGTGTTGGTTTCCAGGCCACACTTGAGCAGGCAGACCGGGCATAACCCTCGCGGGCCGCCGGGCGGCTGCCAAAAAGGCTTGGAGCATTGCGGGCATCGGTTCTCTTGCGGCATATCTTCGGGCATAGCGTTTCCTGCCTTTCGTTCGCATCTTAGAAGCCCTCACCCTTACCAGACGCAAACACGGCGGATTGTTACAGACAATTCAAGAGATAGGAGATTTCTTCCTCGACCTGCCCCGGCGAATTCACCGTCTGGGCGATCTCATCCCTCAGCAAGTCGCGGTAACGCCGGCGGAGACGGTGGACAGCCACCCTGACGGCCCCCTCGGTCATGCCCAGTTCACGCGAGACCTGGCCGTAGTTGACGGCCTGGGCACCTTGGGTGAGACAGGGCTCGATGGCCTCATAGAGCCTGGTCTTGCCGGCCTGGGCGTGCTCCATTCGCAGCCGGCCCAGCACTTGGGCCAGCACAGCCAGCGCCCATTGACGCTCGAAGATGCGATCCGGCGTCATACCGTCGGCCGGCTCGATGGCGTATCGGGCCTCGGCGTCCAGGGCATCCAGCGCGATCACCGCTTGCCGGCCGCCGCGTTTCTGCGTCCGGAGCTTGTCCCGCTCCTTGGACAGGAAGTGCTTCACTGCCGCCAGCAGGAACGAGCGGAACTTGCCCTTGGAGCGGTCTACCTGGGCTAGGTACTTCTTTTCCAACATGCGGGCGAAGAACTCCTGCACCACGTCCTCGGCCGCCGCAGGCGTTTCCCCCAAAGTCCCCTGCCGGCGCACGAAGGCATAAAGCGGGAACCAGTAGGCTTGAATCAGCTCTTCCAGGGCGCGGCGCGTGTCGGTGGCGTCGTGGTCGCCACCGGCAGCAAGTACGAGGCTCCACCGCGTGGCGGCGAAATGTGCTTTAGCCCCGCATGATGATGTCTGTTTGATTCGAGAGGACACGCTCACTTTATATCACTGGTGATAGTCCAGTTCAACGGCCATCGACGAACCTGTCTATCCCAAAAACCCAAAAACCTCAACCGCGTGGGAAATGCCCGCTGTATGGACGATACCACGGATGATGTGACGCTTCCGAAATCCAGCGGCCGGCCCACGTTCTGACGGGCGAATTATTGACAATGACGGATACCAAGACAACAATGCGATCTGCTAGGCCACTACATTGGCAAGCCAACATAGAAGAAATGAATGCGAGTCTGCATCCACAGAGGAACGCACGAGATTGGCGGCTCGTGCGTAGAAATCGAATCGCAGGACCGTCGGATCGTGCTGGACGTGGGCTTGCCGCTTGACTCCGAGCCTGCCGAGGTCTCGCTTCCCCCGGTGACGGGGTTCGCCAGGAGCGATCCATCTCTGTTGGCAGTTGTGATCTCGCACCCGCACCTTGACCACTACGGACTGGCCCATAAGTTGCCACTTGGCACGCCGATTCTAATTGGGCCAGCGGCACAAAGAATCCTGGAAGCGGCCAGGGTGTTCGTTCCTGGCGACGTCGGCTTTGACTCAGTCATCCACTTGCAGGATCGCACGACGGTCAAGATGGGCCCGTTCGCGGTAACGCCATTTTTGATGGACCATTCCGCCTATGACGCCTACGCCATCATGGTTGAGGCCGATGGCCAGCGGCTTTTCTACTCGGGCGACTTACGTGCCCACGGCCGCAAGGGCAGACTATTTGAACGCATGGTGGCCGACCCGCCTTGCGGCATTGACGTCCTATTGCTGGAGGGCTCCACCATCGGCCGAACCGGGCAAGACAACGAGTACCCGACCGAGGATGACCTCGAAGTACGGTTCGAGCAGCTTTTTGCCGAGGCCAGCGGGCTATCGCTGGTGTGGTGCGCGGGGCAGAACATAGACCGACTCGTAACGCTCTACAGGGCGGCACGGCACGTGCGGAAACAACTAATTGTGGACATGTACACAGCCAGCGTGCTGCGGGCAATCGGCAACCCCAAGCTGCCGCAGCCGGGGTTCACGGGCTTTCGCGTCTTCCTTCCCTGGAGCCAGAAACAAACGATCATCCGAAAGGGACTATTCGACCTGGCGAACTCATTCGTCGCTGTCCGCATTTACCCTGAGCAACTGGCCGACGAGGCGGCCACGTCGGTGATGCTCTTTCGGCCGTCGATGGCGAAGGACATGGAGAAGACCGATTGCCTGGCCGGAGCACAAATGATCTACTCACTGTGGAGCGGCTACCTTAAGGAAGATCATCAGCGACCATTCCTGGAGTGGCTGAGCGGCCATGATATCCCGATGACGCATTGCCACACATCGGGTCACGCCTCGGTGGCCGACCTGAAACGATTGGCTGAGGCCTTTGCCCCCAGAATGCTGGTGCCCATCCACTCGTATGCACCAGGCCAGTACGCGAGCCTTTTTGAGAACGTGCATATCAAGGATGATGGTTGCTGGTGGAACGTGGCCGGTGCCGCACTGAATGGGCCAAAGGACAACAAATGACGGACGATGAACGTTTTTCCAGGGCAGTTGATCCGGTGCTCGTCGAAGACCTTAAACACGAACGCTTGTTCAACGACTGTCTGTTGAGGGACATCCAGAGCGGGGACTGGAAGACGCGAGTCTTTCCCGCGATTCGCAGGGGCCGGATCGACTTCTATTATTCCGGGGGGAAGCTGTTTTCCTACAGCAGGAAGACACGGTTCACGACGCACGTGAAGTACGCTTCTGTCTTGAGTGGAATTGACAGAACCTACGTGTCCGAATCGCACCTGTCATCCGCAACGGTGGTCAATAGTTTCCGCAAAGGATATGAACGTATCAAAGCAAACTGCGCCATGTATGCCGGAGTTGAGGCTCAGGGCTTGGCCAACGCCCACAAACGGTCGTCTTTTGCGGTCTGCAACGACGACGTTGTGGTTCTCGACATAGAGGTGGCCTTGATGGGACGAGATGATGCCTGGGAAGCGACGCCCGATTGGCGGCCCAAGGCCAAGTCGAGCCGTATTGACTTACTGCTCTATAACAAGGCGAATGGCCTCTTGCGGTTCTATGAAGGCAAGCATTACTCGAATCCAGAACTATGGGCGGCAAGTGGGCGGAAGCCGAAAGTGGTCGATCAACTGCGTCGTTATAACAGCATTCTTGCCCGGAAGGAGCGGCGCTCAGGCATTCTTGACGCCTACGTATCTTGTGCATCGACCATGAATGATCTTTGTGGTGTGAACCTGCCTGTCCCCAAAGACGTCGAGGACTCGGTCGTTCTTTTCGTCTTCGGCTACGACTCACACCAGGAAGCCAGGATCGAGGAATTGATCCTTTCCGATGACAGCCTTAAGGGCTTCCGGTTCCGCCAAAGAGGAGATACGGCCGACGGCCAGTTCAGCGCACGTGTTCTCTGGCAAAAGGTGAAGCAATGCTAACGGCGAGTTGGTGAGACGCTATCCCCCGCAGTACGTGGTCTAAGATGTCGTTCCGCGCAAGCAAAATCACGCTGTCTATCCCAAAAAC
>JABMQG010000299.1 GCA_013203365.1 Planctomycetota bacterium
ATTACACGCGTGTGTCCTAAGACTGGTAAGCCAATTCCCCCGCAGAGGAAGTTTCGCTGGGCGCTTTGGTTTTTCCCGTTTATTGGCGTGATTTCGCTGATCTGGTTTCTCATCCGCGTCATCCCTAAACCCAGCCGGGCGATCTATCCCTGCCAACGCCTGGCGGCGCCGGTGGCGTCCAGCTTCGTGGCCTGGGTGTTGGGCGTACTCGGCTCGGTGGTGGCGTTCCACAAGGCGCGTCGGCTGCTGCGGCGGTCTCGCTACGCAGTGGCTGGTCTGGCACTGGCGGTGGGCTTGGTTACTGCCTACGTGGCCATGTCCAATCTACCCAGCCAGTGGGCCCAGGCGGTGACGGAAAAGCAGCGAGACCCGGCCAACCAGCCCATAGGCTCACCCAGGGGGCTCAATCCGGGTCGGGTGGTTTGGGTGCACGACACCGATGCAACCGATTGGGACGGCGTCACGGCCGGGCAGACCCAGGGTTATTGGAACAACCATACGGATCAAGCCGTCGTGAACGAAATGGTGTCCGGCGCCATCTGCAATCTGGCCGGCGAGACCGACATTGCAGACGCCTGGGACTCGCTGATAAGGCATTTCAACCAGGCCAAGGGAAAAGGAAACGTAGGATATACCACGGGTGAAAAGGTCGTCATCAAGATAAACCTGGTTACGACGATTCTCGGCATGAACCTCGACGGGTCGGGTAATCAGATTGCAGACCAGCAATATGTCTCAACGTCTCCAGAGATGGTTATTGTCCTTCTGGACCAGTTGGTCAATGTTGTCGGCGTGGCCAAAAGCGACATAACCATAGGCGATACCGTAGCGGCAATGCCGAACCAACTCTACAACAGGATCATAGCTGCGGGATTCAACGGCGTGGTTTGTCTGAGCAATCCTGCATTGACCGGACGGGTCAAGGACACGTTCTCGACCACAAAGATACACTGGAGCGACCCGGCAGACACCGGCCATGAAAACAGTATACCTAACGGCTATGCGCAGGCAGACTACTACATCAACATGGCGATCCTCAAGACCCACGCGCGGGCCGCTGTGACGGTGTGTTCGAAGAATATGTTCGGCTCGATGCTCCGCACACCGGATCAAGGGGGGAATTACAACCTGCATAATACTTTGCCCTACTTGGTCCCGGATATGGGCGAGTACCGCGGCCTGGTCGACCTGATGGGCCACCAGAAGTTTGGCGGCAACGGCTTGCTGTTCATTGTCGACGCGCTTTGGTGCGGGTACGACTGGAACCAGATCAGTCCGCCACTGAGGTGGCAGTGCCAGCCGTTCAACAACGACTGGGCGTCAAGCATTCTCGTCTCGCAAGACATCGTGGCCATAGATTCCGTCGCCTATGACATCTGGTGGGCCGAGTCGGAAGTCACGGAACTGCCCGGGATGTATGGTACACCCGGCGATCCGAGCTTGTGGGCCAATCCGCGGATGTCGGGCGGCGACGACTTCCTCCACGAGGCGGCCTTGGCGAACAATCCGGTCTCGGGGGCGTTCTACGACCCTGAAGGCGACGGGAGCCGACTGCAGTCGCTCGGCGTGCACGAACACTGTAGCGACAATTGGAATTACGTCGGACCCGCCGGTGGTGGAATCGATCTGGTCAAGCTCTTCTTTGACGGCGAACCACCGGCAACACCTGTGATCACCGCCATTATGATCAACAATAAGCCTGGGATGACCGTCAGCATGGTCGAGCCGACCAATGCAGGGGTCGAGACGATCAAGATCACCTTCGACAGGGCGATGAATATCACCGCCGACGACGTCGTCATTCAGAAAACCACCTTCCCTGGCGGTGTGGAGACCCCAGGCGATATCGTTGCGATAACCGGCTTCACCGGAGGTGGTACCACTGCGATAACCATCACGATCAATTCAGTCCAAAATACTTGGCTGAAAGTGACTCTGACAGGTGTTACAGACCTGAGCGGCACGGCCCTGGACGGAGAGGGCGTCGGCAGTGGGCGGGGATATATCTACGACGCCGAACTGGACCTGCCCAGCGGCGACGGCACCCCAGGCGGCGGTGCCGTCTTCTACGTCGGCTCGTTGATCGGCGATATCGATTGCGACGGTGCCGTCAATATCTTCGACTGGTCCATCTTCCAACCTAACTATGGGACCCCATCCGGCGCTACCGCCGAACAAGGGGACCTGAACGGCGACGGAGCCGTCAATATCTTCGACTTCTCGTTGTTCCAACCCAACTACGGGCATGCACTCGATCCGCTACCCTAATAAGAGGGCCCTTAATCTTAATATAGCATTCTGCGTTTCACTGTAAAGTCCGCTGATCTGCCGAAGCCGCATCTGGTTTGGTGTGCTACAGTCAAGCGTTAAGTGCTATAGCGTCCCTGTCAGGGACAATGCAGTCGCCGAGGCGATGTGGACGTCGGCAAACCTGCCGATCATCGCAGGGGAAGCATGGAAGACGACGATGTGGTCGCCGCGGGTTCGGCCGGTCAGTTGGACCATGCCGGCCGGCGGGGACGAGGGTTGCTTATTCGCCCGAAGGCTGGGACCCTCGACAAGCACGCGTTGCGTCGTGCCGACCAGATCAGCATTGTGAGCCAGAGAAACCTCGTTCTGAACGGCTAGCAGTTCGCTATTGCGGCGGCGCTTGACATGGTCAGGCACGTCGTCGCTGATCCTCGTAGCGGCCGTGCCATCGCGAGGGCTGTATTTGAAGATGAAGCTGTTCTTGTAGCCGGCCTTTCGAACAAGCTCGCAGGAGGCTTGGAAGTCCTGTTCGCTTTCGCCTGGGAAGCCCACGATGAAA
>JABMQG010000300.1 GCA_013203365.1 Planctomycetota bacterium
GGGCGTGTCCCAATTCCAGCAATGCTCCTGGCCGCAGAAGGGACAGGTGTAGTTCAGGTCGCTGCGGAGATGGCTTCGCCCGACGAGACAAACCGCGCTATCGCCTAACTCGACGAACTTGTTGCCGCACACATCGGCCCTGCGGTTGTAGCAGTTGAGGAACACGCCGTTGCCGCCCAGTGCGTCGAAAAAGCAGTTGCGGACCTCGCAGTCCTCGGTGCCCTCCAGCACGATGGCACCGCCGCGATAGATGCTCCAGTCGCCCAGCGATGGCGTCTCGTAAGGGTCCAGGTACGTCACGGCCGAGTGCGCCAGCCGAAGGCCTTCCAGTCTGACGTGGTGCACCGGCCGATCCTTCCGGCCGCGTAGTTCGACCAGGTGCTTGATGCCGTCGGTCTCCACTCGTGCCGCCGACAGGTCCAGGCCCTTTGGCGGGTAGTAGTACAAGACCTGCTGCCGGCGATCGAAATACCACTCCCCGGGCGCGTCGAGCTCCTCGAACACGTTTTCGACATAGAACCGCGAAGACTCATTGATCGTCGGCGGCCCCGTACAAACTTCACTCATCTGCCAGCCGCCTTTGCCCAGTCGAATGCGGTGATTGGTCCAATCCACGTCCTTGACCTGGTAGTGAATGCTGCCCCAGCCGCAGCTGGTCAGGTGCGGGTGCGAGGTCATCGCGTGCACGACGGCCTCATCCGGCCGTGACCATCGCTTCTTGGTAAACGTGGCGGGATCGAAGTCAAACTCCGTATGCGGGACGAAAGCGGCCTCGACTTCACGGATCCAGCTGCGTGAGCCGAGTTCGTAGTGCACCGGCAGACCGGGAAGATTGCCTCGCGGGGCCGCGGTGACCCATCCGCCGCCGCCAACCAGCGGGTTGGCCGAATCATAGTTGGGATAGCGGGCGCGAATCTGTCGCCGGCCGTTAACGAAAAGCTGCGAAAAATCCAATGGCCCCTGGCCCTGCGGCGAGCCCATCATGATGCCGTCGCGGTACGGCTGCCAGCTAACTTCAAGACGTCGGCCGCCGCTGAGGGTGGCCTGCTCCGCCGGCATGGCGGCGTATGTGATGGTGCCGTCGGCCGATCCGGAATCCTCCGGCCCGAGCACGAGCGGCTCTGCGAGGTAATGCGTACCGGCGAGGATGAGGATCTTGATCGGTCCGCGGTGTGTTCGTTTGATTAGGCTGGCGGCATCCCTCGCCCGCGTCAGCGTGGCCAATGGTCCGTCATTGCCGGTAGCGTTGGGCTTGGACAGTCGGCCGGACCAGCGGTCACACCCATCGACGGCTACGTACAGACATAATTCCTGCATAGAAACCTCCGAAGCCGGAGCCGCCAGAAGCCTGAGCGCTCGGCGGCAAGTGGGCTTGAATCAATGACATTAGCCAACGAAACTCCCGCCCACGACCGTCGTGGACCAATTGCCGTGATAATAGTGCATCACCAAGAGCTGTCAAGGTACGCTTCCGCCGCAAGATGGGTTATCTTGCACGTTCCGGGCGGTGATTGCATGCGTAGGCCGTTGCGGATAGGATTTGCCCGATAAGGGAGCCCTTGTAAGGAGAAGCTGCGTTGACGAGTTTGGAAGAACAGATCAAGGGTCTGAAATACGATGCTGATGGGCTGATCCCGGCGATCGTTCAGGACGCACAGACCAAGCGGGTGTTGATGATGGCCTACATGAATGCCGAGGCCCTGCTGGCGACGGTCAGAACGGGAAAGACCAATTTCTGGTCGCGAAGCAGGGGTAAGTTCTGGGTCAAAGGCGAATCCAGCGGACACACGCAGGACGTTCACAGTATTAGAATCGACTGCGATAAAGACACCCTGCTTGTCGAAGTCACACAGCATGGCGGGGCTTGTCACGCAGGATACTACAGTTGCTTTTACCGCAAGCTGACCGAAATAGGCCAGTGGGAGACTACGGACGAGCCTGTATTTGACCCGGAGAAGATCTACAAGCGATAGCCGTCCTGCAAGCCCTTTTCTTTTCTGTAGCCCGGGCCTGCTCGTCGGAGACAGATCATGCAAGAACGTCCAAATGGGGCTGCTGGTTACACCATCATGCCGAGTCATCGGCAGTACCGGCCGCGGGTGCAGGCGTGGTTAGACGTCAGCGTGGTGGTCGCAGGGGTCTTGGGCGTGGCGGCACTGCTGCTGGAATACGGGTTCTACCACCTGCCGACATGGCTGTCTCCGCCCAGGCTGCTTGTTGTGCAGTACGTCGCCGCCTGCTGCTTGCTTGCCGAGCGCGTGTTCCGGTGCCTGTTGGCGGAAGATTGTCGGGCGCATCTGCGCCGGTACTGGGTTGACGGTGCCTTGCCCATAATTGCGGTGCTCGCCGGTTTTGCCCTGCGAAGCTATGGACCACCGCTGGTGCTGGCCTCGAAGTGTTATATCCTGGCGGCCATGTTTGCCAGCGGTGTTCGTGGATACCTCCGGGCGATCGGCAGCGGGATTCATCCGCCCCGGCTTCTGGTGGGTAGTTTCGCCTTCTGTATACTGTTTGGGACGGGCCTGCTGCTGTTGCCGAGGGCAACGTGTGAAGGGGAACCGGCCCTGCAGTTAGACGATGCCATATTCACCGCCACCAGTGCCACCTGCGTGACCGGGCTGATCGTGCGCGACACAGGCGAGCAGTTCTCAAGGTTCGGCCAAACGGTTATTCTGTGCCTGATTCAAGCAGGTGGGTTGGGGATCATGATCTTCGGCACGCTGTTCATAGTCCTGGGCGGCCGATCGCTTGATCTGCGACAGACGGCGGCGGTAGGCGAGTCGATCGGGGAGCCGCCGCCTGGGCAAATCAGCAGAATGGTCAAGTTCATTGTGCTAAGTACACTGGGGATCGAAGCGGTCGGCGTTATTCTGCTTCGCCCGCTCTGGCCGGCCGGCAGCGCCTTTGCCGCGGTTTTCCACAGTGTAAGTGCGTTCTGCAACGCGGGGTTCGCACTCCAGTCGGATAATTTCACATCGATGCGCGACTCCTGGCAGGTATTGGCCGTTGTGCCGTTACTGATCATCCTGGGCGGACTTGGCTTCCCCGTGCTGATGGACATCGCTCGCGGAACGGTGTCGGGGGTGCGATATTCCCTGCGGCGCCATCGGCAGGTGATCGGTGTCGGCCGGGTCAGGTGGCGACTGCAAACAAAGATCGTGCTGGCTACCAGCCTGTTGCTTGTAGTGCTCGGCACGGCCGGTTTAGTAGCAGTCGAACCTGGCGGGTCGCCCCGGGCACGGATCGGATCGGCCGGGCATCTTTCTGACCAGCAGGCGGCCCAACGCCGGTCGGATTGGCAGGCGATGCCCTTGCCAGGCCGCATCTACCATGCCTACTTTCAGGCCGTCACGGCCAGGACCGCCGGGTTCAATACCATCAATCTAGATCATCTGTCCGGAGCGGGGAAGCTATGGATCATCCTGCTGATGCTGATAGGCGGCTCGCCGGCCTCCACCGCCGGCGGTATGAAGACCGTGACGTTTGCTATCCTGGTCATGACGGTGTGGGCGACGCTCCGCCGTCGCGAGCAGGTGGAAGCCTTTGGCCGAAGCCTGCCAGCCAATCTCTTGCGGCGGGCAATGACACTGGCCGTGTTGTACTTCGCGCTAGTGGCCGTGACAACACTGGCGCTGTCCATCGCGCAAGGCCCCAGGGCGCAATTCATGGATGTGTTGTTCGAGTCGGCCAGCGCCTGTGGTACGGTCGGGCTCAGCCTGGGTGAGACTGCCCGCTTGACGGTTGCAGGCAAGTTCATCATCATCGGCGCGATGTTCATAGGAGGGATAGGGCCGTTAACGCTCCTGATGGGTCTGACCGCAGGCAGTCAGCCTGGGCGGTATCGGTATCCACAGGAGAATCTCATCATAGGTTAGTTCAACCTGGAGGTCCGGCATGGATCGATATGCAATTATCGGGCTTGGTCGATTCGGGTACCGCTTAGCGGAGTTGCTCAGCGACGCTGGAGCCGAGGTCATCGCAGTGGACCGTCGCGAGAAGGTGGTCGAAGACATCCGCGACAAGGTGGCCATGGCGATCTGCATGGACGGCACCGACGAGGCGGCACTACTGGCCCAAGGCTTGGATAAGGTTGACGTGGCCGTGGTGGGCATAGGCAGCGACTTCGAGGCCAATATACTCACGACGGTAATTCTTAAGCAGATGGGTGTCCCCCGAGTTGTCAGCCGGGCCGCCACCGGGACCAGGGGAGAGATACTGAGACGCATCGGGGCTGATGCACTAGCAAACCCTGAAGAGGAATCTGCCCTTAGATGGTGCCATCTGCTGCTAGGCCCTCGCATGATGGAGCAGATACCCCTGGCCGAGGGGCAAAGTCTGGTCCAGGTGCCAACGCCGGCGCAGTGGATTGGTAAGTCAATAGCTCAACTGGACGTACGGCGGAAATACAACGTCAACGTAGTCGCGATTCGTCATGGGCCGACCGCCGCCGGCACCGGCGCCGGCAAACCTGACGAGGCAGGAGCCGGCGAACCTGACAAGGCAGACCCCGACAAGCAAGCCGGGTCTCACAAGCCTGGTTCGTCCATCCTGGAATTGCCGTTACCTCAGACCAAGCTGGTTGCAGGCGACGTCCTGATCCTTATCGGCGGTGACGAGCACATCTCCGCCCTGCCGAGGTAGGGACACTGAGGGGTTGGTGGTAAGAAGCCTTTTACCCCGGAAAAGAACATGGGTTTCTCGGGGCAAACCGAGAAACCCATGTCTTTTAAGCTCTTTTCAGCTTCTTTAGCTTTTTTAGCTATGCATTGTGGCAAATGCCTTGCCCAACGCAGCATCGCCGATTTCACATAATTAGCGGCGGCGACGTACCAACGCACCAACGGCGCCAATCAACAGAAGCGACATGGTTGCCGGCTCTGGGGTAAAAATCACTTCTAGCCCTTGGGGGATACCGATGGCATCCGTACCAGAATCTGCCGCGAACACAACTGCGGTGTAGTTCACGACGTTATCCAAGCCGAATGAACCAGTGTAGGTACCTTCAGCCAGCAACAGCGGGGCGCCGTAAACTGCCTGAATTTCGGTATGGGGCGGGCCAGCGGACCAGCCGCCAAGCGGGAGTATGTTACTCGCGTACTGTCCGAAGCCGTAGACCATTACGGCACCTACGGTGACGGTGTCCTGGGCAGCAGCCAACTGAGGATCGTTGGCGATGCTACGGAACATGGTGAACCC
>JABMQG010000301.1 GCA_013203365.1 Planctomycetota bacterium
GCCCGAGCGTAACCTTGCCGGTTTCATAGGCCGCCAACGCCCGCTCCCGTGTTCCTTGTGATGCAATGCCCATACTTACTACATCGGATATGTTGCATCATAAACGTTAGACGCTCTAAGCGGTCTTACATAAGTTTTGTAGCGGTCCGAACGGCTTGGAAAAAGCAAATTCGCAGTATCCACCCCAACAAACTTACCTAATGCCGCTTAGCAGCCTAATCCCGCCTATCGACGACCCGGCGGCCATTCCGTAGCATGCCTTTGGGAGATGATCCAAATACGAAGCATCTCAACTGCAAAATGCGGATTGCGGATTGAACGGCCACATCGGTCAAATCCGACGCCCGGCACACCCCTTTTTTTTTTACAGGCACTCTCTGAAATCTTCGGGTTGGATTACCCATCCCCCCCACCGGCCGCTTTGGCTGGACCGTTTGCACAGCGGCGCCGGCCGACAATGCTCAGTCGTTGACCGCGTCGAACATGGCCACGATGTTTTCCGGCGGGACATTCTCCAGGATATTGTGCACCTGCTGGAAGACAAAGCCGCCTTCTGTGCCGAACAGTCTGACTTGCTGCCTGACGTGCTCGGCAACATCTCGTGGCGACGCGTTCGGCAGGACGGCCCGAGTGTCGCAGCCGCCGCCCCAGAAAACCATGTCGGCACCGAAATCTCGCTTGAGGCCGGCAGGGTCCATGCCCGAGCAGGTGATCTGGACGGGGTTGATCGCGTCGAGACCAGCTTCGATGAGGTCGCCCATCAACTCGCGCACGCCGCCGCAGCAGTGCAGCATTACCTTAACGTCAGCAAGCTGTTTGGCGCGCTGCCACATCTCAGCGTGCCGACCCTTGAAGAACTCGCGGTACATCTGAGGTGAAATCTGTGGGCCGGTTTGCATGCCAAGGTCGTCGCCGAAACCGATCACGTCAATGTATGGCCCAACGGCATCAAGGTACTTATTGAGGTTTTCGAGGTGAATTAACAAAATTCGATCGAGAAACTCGTGAGCCTTCCTGGGCTCCGCGGCCAACAGCATAAAGAAATTGTCGTTGCGAAACAGGAACTGGCCCATCTCCAGCAGGTTCCCGCCGAACAGGCCGATGATCGCCCTGTCGGTCGATTCCCGCAGCCTTCTGGCACCCTCGGCCAACTTCTCTTGCCCACCCGGCCCCGCCACCAGAGGACCAGGCGGGGAGGCGATCGCAGTCCACATGGACTCGTCCATGGCGGCTGGAATTAACGAAAAGTCCGCCGATTCCTCATCGGCAAAGGGGAAATACGCCTGCTCGAAGTAAAGGGCCCCATCCGGCATTTTGGCGATAACCCGCCCAGTCTTGGAGCGAATGACCCATCTGCCGTCGTCTCGCTCGGGAAGGGCCCACACCGGCATCTGACACGCCGTGCCGTCGGGCAACACCCAGTCGGCCCAGCAGGAGTCATCGGTGGCGAAAGCCCGGCCAAGCTCGATGGTGTCCACTCCAAACCGATCCAGCACGTCGTCATCGACGACGGCCAATTGCTGAATGGGGTCGTACACACGAATCGGCCCAGGCGGGAGCTTGAGATAATCGCGCAGCCGGGCATAGGCCGCTGCCGCGATACCCGAGGAACGATGCCCGGAGAAGTCGATGGGAATCCGACCGGCCTGCTTGTGCGCAAATGCAAGGAGAACTCGATCCCTGCCAGTCATTATCACTTCTTTCGTCTTTTGCTACGTTCGCGGCGTTTCTTGCTTCCAACTTTTCTGCGTCGTCTGGATTTATGCATATCCTGTCTCTTATTACTGCGAGCAATCGGCCCGCATTCGGCCAAACACTGAACTCTATCACGCTAGCTTGCCGTTGTCAAGACGGCTTGCTTGCCGGGCTACTCGACGGTACTGCCGCAGTTATGGCCAAGATTGTTTTTGCCGTGGGCCGTCACAACTCCAGCGGCGCTACGTAGTCGCCCTTAGTCCTTCGCAACTGTTCCAACCGCTGTCGCTGCGCCGCGAGCGTCTCGAACACCACCTGCGGGGTATCGGGAACGTCACTGCCGTATATCTTCTCGATCCGATCGAGCTTAGCAAGGTTCTCCTGCATACGAATCGTGAATTGCTCGATGTACTGATCCTGGGTGTAGTCCTTGCCGAGCACCTGCTTGAACAGCCGGCGGAGGTCTTCGTATTTCGGGATCAGCCCCGTCGGCCCTTCGATCGCCTCGACGTCGCCGTGCACGCGAAGCTCCATCCATTTGATCCACACGGCCTTGTCC
>JABMQG010000302.1 GCA_013203365.1 Planctomycetota bacterium
CAATGCCCCTGCCATCGGCCTACTTTCGGGTCATCCGGCGTCGCCAGGCTGCATCGGCAACCCTGTCGGCCGAACCGACGCGGCGCCCTGGGGCGACGCCCCATTCTGTTAGGGACTCTTCGTATTGCCGTTGTCGGCCTGGCGTTGTAGTTGCGTTTCGATCAGCTTCAGCTTGGTCTGCACCGGTTGCATTGAGGCGGGCCGATGGCCGGGTTGGAAGGCCACGCAGTCAGCCACCAGACTGGCCAATGCCGCCGGCACCTGCGGGTTCAACTCGCTGGCCGGTTTGATGTGCAAGTCGTTTTTCAGCTGGATGCTGTCTGATCGCTTCGGGATGACCGTATTGATGGCCTGGCCGGTAAGGGTCCAGTAAAGCGACGCCCCAAAGTTGAAAACATCAGTTCGCGCGTCAAGCGGCCGGCGGTAAACCTGCTCGGGTGCGATGAAGTCCGGCGTGCCCTGAATCCGCTCTTTGACGGTGCCAATTCGGCAGCCATGGCCCAGATCAATCACCTTGACCGTCTGATCGGGCGAGACAATAATATTGTTGGGCTTCATGTCGGTGTGCAGAAAACCGCTTTCGTGCATGTAGGCCAGGGCCTCGCAGACCTTGGAGAATATCTGCACGACCCGCAGAACGTCGACCGGACGGTCCTGCTGAACCGACTCACCCGGGCAGTACTCCATTATAACGCGGATTTCGCGGACCCACCAGAAACGCCTGATTCGTTGGATATCCTCGAACCGACGGTTGCCTCCGTGGTTAAGTTGCCGGCCGATGACAAATTCATTCTCCGCCTGTTCAAGGAACCGCTGGTCGGAAGTATGCTCTTTAACCACCCTCTTTAGCGCATATAGTTGGCCGGTTTGTTGATGACGTATGCTCCAAATCGTGCTCCTGGCGCCACTGCCAAGGTATTGCATGAGCTGGTAGCCTGGTATTTCCAGTACTTTTGTTGTGCCCATAGTCGTGACGATCGGCAACCTTTGATCCCAGCGAAGACAATAGCACGGCAGTATAACATCGGCTCCGGCCACAGTCGATGGCAAATCCGCTTCAACATCCGGCCCCGCTCACATGCAGAATGTCTTTGCCAGGTGAGACCGCAGCACGTATCATCCCCGTGGAGCTTTTTTTTGGGAGGGGGGGGATTTGCGGAGCGCCGGGTCGTAACAGCAAGGGCAGAGCGTGGATAATGGCGGGCATCTATCCGAGAAGATAAGCGACGAGCAGCTGGTGCAACTTCACCTCGCTGGGCGGAAAGGGGCGTTTGAGACGCTACTCCGGCGCAGGGGCGGTGAGGTGTACAGGTTTCTGGTTCGGATGCTTGGCGATCAAACGTTGGCCGACGACGTGCTCCAGGAGACCTTCTTGCAGTTGCATCTTTCCGCCGACCGGTTCGACGTCTCCCGCCGGTTCAAGCCTTGGTTGTTCACCATCGCCGCCAACAAGGCCCGTGACGCCTTGCGAAGTCAGTCGAGGCGCAAGACCCAACCGTTGGACGCCCAAATCAGCGAGACCAGCGAGGCATCGACCTCATACCTCGATCTGCTCCAGGCAGATATTCATATGCCCTCGGAACAAATGCAGAACCAAGAGCTGCGGTCGGCCGTACAGAAGATGGTAATGGAAATGCCGGAGCACCTCCGTGAGGTGATTCTTTTAAGCTATTTTCACCACATGTCATACAAGGAAATAGCCGACGTGCTTGCCGTGCCGCTGGGCACGGTCAAAAGCAGGTTGCACGCGGCTGTGAGCCACTTTGCCCATCGCTGGGAGTCAGTAGGCAAGAGATTTGCAGATGAGTGAAACCCACAGGTCAGTTCATCCGGATGACGAATTGCTGATCGATTTTCTTACCGGCCATTGCCTAGGCGGTGAAAGCCGGTCTATTGAGCAGCGGATCGCCGACGACGGGCAATTCGCGCGACGCGGTGAAAAGATTTCCCGGCTGCTGAAGTTGCTCGACAATTGCGACGCCGCCGAACTCAGCGAGGAACTCATCGCCCGCACGACTGCGGCGGTCGAGTCGGCGGCACGCACGAGGGCCTTGCTGGAAGCCGAGGCTGCACAGCGCCGGCCAATCTACCGATCCGCAACGTTCGGCTTGAAGGAACTTTGGGTAGCCGCTGCTCTGCTGTTCCTCGTCGCGATTATTCTATTGCCGAGCTTCCGTCACGCCGGTAAGTTGGCCATGGATCAGGCCTGCCAAGCCCAAACCGGGCAGATAGGGGCTGCTCTGACCAAATACGCAAATGACCACAACGACATATTGCCCGCCCTGTCAGCCGAGGACGCGGCCTGGCTACCCGACGGCCCCGCAAGCGTGCGATACAGCAACAGCCGAAACCTCTGGAACCTCGTGCGGTCGCAATACGCCAAAGTCGATGTCTTCCAGTGCCCCGCCGATGGGAGCAGACACACGATCGAGACGGCAAAGATGACGGCCATGCCCGACTTCCCTGCCCGGGAGTTTATCGGTTACAGCTATCACAACGGCGTGAACTCAAGGCCGCTTCGCCTCTCAGGCACAGTCGCGAAGGTCGCCTCTGCCATGGCGATACTTGCCGACCGAACGCCGGTGTTTGCCGGCGGGCGATTCAACCGCGATCAGCTCGACTGCGCCAACAGCTCAAACCACTCCCGGCGAGGTCAGGCCGTTCTGTTCCTCGACATGCACACCGCCTGGGCAAACTGTGCAAAGGTTGGCTTCGATGGGGACAACATCTGGCTGGTCCAGGGCGTCTCTAACTACCTCGGCACGGAACGACCCGCCAGCGAGACCGACAGCTTCCTCCTGCCAAGCTTCATTGAAGACCATAACTGAGAGCATCTGACGATTGCCTGCGGTGCTGCAGAGATGGCCTTCTCGCTAGACCAACAAGACTGCTCCAATCCCCGGCTATGTTTACAATCGTAAACATGTTGACAATTCACAACACATCCATAATCCGTGTTTTTCACTCTCAGTGCACGTAGTCTTTGGCATAATGGCTTGCCTAGGTCTGCCAGAGGCGGCATTAGCGCTGCTAAAACGAAACACCCCCAGATAGGCGTCAAATTCTCCCCTGGTTAACATTGGCTGAGTATATCATATAACTCCTGTAATAAAAATGGCTTGGAGTCTCAGCAACAACGTTCCGTCTGGTTTAATCGCTGGCACCGGCGTTGCTACCTATGACTAGTAGCCCTGAGTGGATTTACAGATGCACCTGGGGTGTTTGTGAAGAAAGGCGGTGCCATGCTCATGGATGAAACGACCTTCAATAACCGACTGCAGGAATTGATCAAAGAGATCGAAAAGCTCCCCAATTCGCAAAAGGAACTGCTCAAGGATTTGGCAGTCGAAACTCAGACCCGACAAGAGCAATTGGCGGCCACTGCCAAGAACGTAGCCGAGGCGATGGACTACCTGAGGCTTCAGATCAAGTATATGGTCTTTGACCTGGAAGCAACCCGGCGCGAGAACCAATACTTGCGCAAGATGCTCGAAAATCGTCCCCCGCACCAACACCACGACCCCGGTGAAGATCCGAGCGAGTAATACGGATCCCCTTCGCCCTGGAGGGCCCGCCGCCTAGCGGGTCCGGGGTTGTTCAGCACGGCGCTCCCCGACGCCGTGCTATTTTTTTGCGCGAATCACTGGGGCCTCGCGTAGTTTGGCAGAAATGTACGCTGGGGTCGCCCGTGCGATATGTCCGGCATAAACATAAAAACCTTGCATTTGACGTTTGCAGGCAGTAGAAGCTTTCGTTCTTCGGGACTTTAATGCTGATGCGCATCGCTTTGGGGCAGCAGGAGTAATCTGAGGTGAAGTTTTATCTCGTCGACCACATAGAAAGCCTGATCCCCGGCGAGAGGATTGTCACGATCAAGTGCCTGACGGCCGCGGAGGAATACCTAGCCGACCACTTCCCCGCCTTCCCAGTGATGCCCGGCGTGCTGATGCTCGAGGCGTGCGTCCAATCAGCGGCTTGGCTGGTCCGGATAATGTCGGATTGGTCGGTCAGCATGGTTGTTCTACGCCGGGCACAAAACGTCCGATATGGCAACTTCGTCGCCCCCGGCGATACGTTGCGAATCGAGGCCGAACTGGTCAAACATCAGGGTGAAGCTTTCACTTTCAAGTGCGTAGGCGCTGTAGACAAGACAACCGCGCTGCAAGCGAAGATCGAACTGAAGGCCTTCAACCTGGCCGACACGGACCCGGCGCTGGCTGGTGCCGATGCTGAAATTATCGCGCAGATGAAACAGAGGTTTGACTTGTGCCGGGGAAATCCGTCGGCCTAAGGGTGTTACGTTTCACGTTTTACTGCGGTCATGGGGCTTTTTTACCCGGCTGAGGTGGGAATAACATTGTTTTTTTTAGAGGCCCTAGCAGAATGAGACGCCACATTGCTGTTAGGGGCTCTAAGATTCGGTTTGCCTGTTCCTTCACGGACCCGGTATGCTAAAGAGTTCCGACGTTGACTTTTGGAACTGGTTGCGTATAGATTCATGACCGGCACTCTGGCCGAGGCCAGGCCGGAGGTCAAGGCTGCTAGAGGAGCGAATGCTATGCCGATGACGAGGGACGATATCTCCGAGAAAGTCCGGGAAACACTGGTCGATGCATTAGGTGCCGACGAGGAGGATGTAACACCCCAGGCGACATTGACCGGGGATCTCGGGGCCGAGAGCATCGACTTCCTAGACATCGTCTTTAGGCTGGAGAAGACGTTTGGCATCAAGATTCCACGCGGGGAACTGTTCCCCGACAATATCTTGAACAATCCAGAATACGTTTCCAATGGCAAACTAACCGAAGTGGGCCTGGCTACGCTGAAAGAACGCATGCCTCACGCCGACTTCACCGGGTTCGAGCAGGATCCGGATATCAACAAGATGGCTGAACTGTTCAAGGTGGAGACCATCGTCAACTACGTCGCAGCAAAACTGGCCGGCTAAGTTGTAAAGTAACCGTGCCGAAGACTGCAATACCGGTCGGAGCCCGCGATGCGCTGGATTTGGATCGATCGCTTCATCGACTTTCAGCCGATGAAATCTGCCACGGCCATCAAGAACGTTTCCCTGGCCGAGGAACATTTGCACGACCATTGGGACGCGTATCCGGTAATGCCGTTCTCGCTGATGATAGAGGGAATGGCCCAGACCGGCGGCATACTGGTCGGGCACGCCCGCGACTTTAAAGAGAAGGTCATCTTGGCCAAGATCGGCCTGGCCGAGATCGACGAGCTGGTCCTGCCCGGCGACCAGTTGAAATATCACACCGAGATCACACACATCAGCGAAGCCGCCGCCGCCATTGAAGGTGTAATCTCCAAGAACGGCCGGGAAATCGGGCGAGTGGAACTGATATTCAGCCACATTGACCGGAACGTATCCGGCCGAGATTTCGGGAAGGGAAACTTCGTCTTTACCGACCAATTCCGACGCCTGCTGGCTCCGTTCACCCGGGGGCCAATTTCATGACTGCCAGGCGCGTTGTGGTGACCGGCGTCGGGGCAGTCAGCGCCGCCGGAATCGGGGCAGCGGCCTTGATGGAGGCGATCTGCACGGCGAGCAGTTGCACGCGGCGTATCAGCCGGTTCGATCCCAGCGGGTTCGACAGTCAGGTTGGGGGCGAGGTTGCGGACTTCTCCGCCGGAAAGTTCGTCCCGAAAAGCTACCGCAAGGCGGTGAAAGTGATGGCACGCGACATCGAACTGGCCGTCGCCGTTGCCGACCTGACCGTCCGGGACGCCGCCCTCATCACAAAGGGCGTTGACGAAGCCAACGTCAATGTAGACGGCGCCAGGTTCGCCTGCAACATCGGCGCAGGGCTGATATGTACCGACCTCAATGAGCTGGGTTCGGCCCTGCAATTCGCCCTGAACGAAGCGGGTGAATTTGACCTGAAGAAATGGGGCCGGGAGGGCATGACAAATCTGACGCCCCTTTGGCTTCTGAAATACCTGCCCAACATGCTCGCCTGTCACGTTACGATCATCCATGACATGCGCGGGCCAAGCAACACCGTAACCTGCGGGGAAGCGTCGGGGCTGCTATCAATAGGTGAGGCGTGGCGGCACATCGCGCGCGACGCCGCCGACCTGGCGTTGGCCGGCGGTGCCGAGAGCAGACTTAATCCCATGGGTCTGCTCAGGCAGAGCAAGTGCCGCCGGCTGGTTACCAACGCCAACGACCGCCCGGCCTCAGCCTGCCGGCCGTTCGACGTCGGCCACGCCGGCACCGTAATGGGTGAGGGTGCCGGGACCCTGGTCCTGGAAGACCACCAACGGGCCTGCGGCCGCGGTGCCAGGATCTATGCGGAAATTGTCGGCTTCGGCGCAGCCGCCGACCCGACCGGGATGGATAGCCAAGCCCAGCACTGCGGGAATGTCGGCCTGGCCGCCGGCAAAGCGCTCGCCGAAGCCGGTATCCGCCCGAACGAGCTGGGGCTGATCATCGCACACGGCACGGCAGTTCCGCACGAAGATCGCATGGAAGCGGCCGCCATCGCCAATTTGCTCGACGGGGCCGCTGTTCCTGTAATATCCATCCTCGGTGCCGTTGGAAACTGCCACGCCGGCGCCGGTGGCCTTTCGGCGACGGTCGCGGCAATGGCGTTGGCGCAACAGGTAGTGCCGGCCAGTGTGAACTTCAGTGCGCCCGCCGCCGGATGTGAGATGCTTGACATTGCAGTTGCCGCTCGGCCCAGTCAGATCAATTACGTCCTGGTCCAGTCGTTCAGCCACATGGGCCAATCGGCGGCAGTAGTGTTGAAACGATACGGGGCGCCGGCATGAACAAA
>JABMQG010000029.1 GCA_013203365.1 Planctomycetota bacterium
ACCCAAACCGTATATACCGTGGCAATCTCCCTGGCACTGATCTTTCTTTGCGCCCACGCGCCCGCTTCGACGACCGAACCAGCGGCCACGGAACCTGCAGCGACCGAACCGGCGGCCACGGAACCCACGACGACCGCACCGGCTGATGACAACAACCAGTCCGTGTCAATCAACGGCATGACGGTCGATAAGGTGGGCGATTTCCTCGGCGAAAAACTCAAAAGGGCAGTCGTCTTCCGCGACGAGGAACTGAAGAAAAAAAAGATCACCGTAATCTCCAAGGAGAAGCTTCCGATCGAGGACGTGCTGTATCTGATTCGCGAGGCGCTGCTGTACCAAGGAATCATGGTTGAGATTTCACCGAAGGTCATCTGCATCCGCCCGGTCGGCGATGTAATGCAGACGCACCTGAGACGGGTGGGGTACGCGCAGTCGGTCGATACGATCGACGACAAGCTGGAGATCGTCGCAAAGGAGTTCATCGTTCTTCACTACGACGTGCAGAAAATGGTGACCGTCATCAAGCCCATGCTGTCTGATTTCGCACACGTCATGGCCGACCCCGACTCGGCCAAACTAGTGGTGACCGACACGGTTTCGAACCTGCTTCGAATCGAACAGGTGGTCGCGAGCATGGACGTTGCCTTGGCCGAGGGGACCGTGACGGAGATCATCGAGCTGTCCAACGGCGGAGACGCGGCCGAGATCGTCGCCATCGTTCGCTGGCTCATCGCCGGCAAAATGGGCATCAACGTCAAGGACATAACCACCGGTGGGGGGGGCGCGGCGGATGGCAAGACGCCGCCCCAGCCCCAACCAGGCCCCGGCAGGCCGCAGCCGAGGCCGGGTCGGCCCGGCGGCGATGGCGGCGTCACACAGATCGAGCCCAGCAAGACCCCGGTGACGCTGGTGCCGCACGTGTCGCGAAACTGGATCATCGCCGTAGCGCCCGCGGAGATGATGGGCCAGATCAAGGTCTGGGTCGCCGAGCTCGACAAGCCGCGCCAGGTCGAGAAGGACTACGAGCTGTTCGACGTGAAAGACGCCGACGCCGACGACATCGCACGCCAGATCGGTCTGGTCATTAGGTCGCTGCCGAACGTCGAACTCCGCTACACCACGCACGTCGTGCCGTTCGGGAAGTCGAAGAAGGTGATTGTGTTCGGCTCCAAGACCGGCCGGGAGATGGTCAAGGGCCTGATAGAAAAGTTGGACATCGAGGACGCGGAAAAACGCATTCACAAGATCTTCCAAATCGAGCACGCCGACGCCGAGGAAATGGCCGAGCGGATCGAAACGCTCTACTCGAGCATGGAGGTCGCCTACAGCAGCAGATGGGGTACGTCCTACAGGCCCGCTGGGCAAGGCCCCAAGGTTACCGTCGTAGCCGATGTACGGCGAAACACCGTTACAGTCATCGCCGAACCCAAGACCATGAAAGAGGTCGAAAAGCTCATCGCAGAAGAAGACACGCCGATCGATCCGGATGATGTCAAGCCGAAGATATACGAGCTCAAGTATATCGACCCAGGTGAGATGCGCGATATTCTCAGCGATATGTTCAGCGAGAAAGAGGCCACTCAAGGCCTTCCGTGGTGGTGGGGTGGTGGCTCGGAAGAAAATAAAGTCAAGCCGGTCGGTCGGCTGCTGGGACAGTTTACGTTCCACGTGATGCCCAGTTCGAATCGGCTGATGGTGAACACCAAGAATGTCGCCAACTATAAGGTCATCGACAACCTGATCGAGCAGCTGGATCAGCGCCAGACCGCCGGGCTGCCGGAGATCGTGGAGCTGAAGTACGCCAACGCCGAGGACCTCTGCGAGCAGCTCAACGCCATGCTCGCCGAGCCTAGCACGCTCGCCAGCGTCCGCAGGGCCGACCGTGGGCTGAGCGACTCTCAGCAAACCAACAGGACCGACCGAGACAGCTCCTCCGGCAATCCAGGGCCCAATCCAGGCTCGCCGGCCCCGGCCGACCCGGGGGCCATGGTCTTCTGGTGGCAGCACTACAGGCCGCAGGCCGACGAGGTGCCAACCAGCAACCTCATCGGCAACATCCGCATCGTGCCGGTCTACGACCGTAACGCACTGATGGTGCTGGCACCGCCCGGATACAGAGATGCCATAATAGAACTGGTCGAGAAGATGGATCAGCCAGGCCGACAGGTGATGATCCAGGCAAGGATCGGTGAAATCCAACACTCCGACCAGACGACCCTCGGCCTGAGAATCGCCTCCGACCCGTCACTTCTGGCCCCGGCAGACACGGCCTTAGGCGCCGGGGGGAGCCTCAGCTACCTGGACGTGTTCGGCGGTACCCTTACCCTCGACAGCACCGCCAGCGTCAGCGCGCTGCTGAACCTGCTGATAAAAAAGTTCGACATGAAGATCCTGCTGGAGCCTACGATCACCACCTCCGACAACAAGGCCTCGGAATACTTCGACGGCTCGGACGTGCCCGTGCAGGACGAGATGAAACAGTCCACCGAGGGAACCTCCACGGTGACGAACATCAGGTACATAAACGTCGGGACCTTACTTCGCGTCCGGCCGCATATTACAAAGGACAAGAACGTGGCCCTCACGATCAACCTGGCAATCTCCCGCATCGCACCCGGCTCTGGCGCATTTGGAAACCCGATATTCGATCGCCGGGAGGTCACCACGGACGTGATAATCAAGGATTCCCAGACGATAATGCTCAGCGGCATCGTCCAGCAGGAAGATTACGAAGAGATACGCAAGGTGCCCCTGTTGGGCGACATCCCGCTGCTTGGCAAGCTCTTCCGCAGCGTGGATAAGGGCGTCAGGAACCGGGAACTGGTGCTCTTCATTACCCCTCGAGTCATGTCGAACGAAACAGACGTCCTCGAGCAGATGGCCAAGCCGCTCAAGATACTCGATCGGGTCGAAAATGCCTTCAATGCCGGCGACTGTCTCGATAAAGACGAATCGCCGGCGGAGAATACAACGCCGTGAGGAAGTTTTCTTTAAGCTTTTTAACCATTTTAATCATAATATGCGCCTTGACGCTGGCGCCGCTTCCAGGCTGCCTCCAGCAATCCGCCAGCTCGCCCACGCTCGGCGAAAGCCGATGGACGCCAGCCGCCGTAACGCAAACGCGGGTACGCGTCGAGTCATGGGGTGACGTGCCCAATGCCGGTTTGCATCTGCCGGCGGTCTCTCCCGACGGGAAATGGATCGCTTACCTTCAGCTTCGCACAGGCCGGGCCGTATCGGTCGATTCGCCGCCCCCCGGCGACGCCATTGCTGCCGTCTCGCTCTGCGTCCGGCCCACGAAGGCCGCAGCCGGGGGGCGAGAGGTCTGCGAGTCCGCCGCCGCCGCACCGGCGGCGTGGTCGCCCGACAGTAAACGCATCGTATTCGTCGCCTGCGATCCTGCCGGCCGATGCGACCTTGCGATTCACGAGCCGGCCACCGGCCGAACGCAACGGCTCAGCCTGCCCTTGCGGCGGATTATGATGCCCGCCATCGCGCCCTCGGGCGATCGCCTGGCCATAGTCGCCGCCGATGAGACAGCCGATCGGCTGCGATTGTACGTAGTGCCGTTGGACAGCCCCGACAGTCTTACCGTCTGCCCGGCCGATGAGTCGGTCATTGGGCAATTCCAGCCGCAGTGGACCGCCGACGGGCGAATCCTGTTCGTGACGACTCGCCTCGACGAGGCCTGGCTGGCACAGTGGAAACCAGGCGACCCGCCTCGGCTTCTGTACAGGATAAACGTGCCATCTTCGCCCAGAGCAGTCGGCCAGGCCTTCGCCGGCTTGGCCCGGCCGTTAAGCCCGGACGATCGGCGGTTTGCCTATTATGACGCATCCATGGATCGGATCGTCCTGGTCGATCTGTCCGACGGCAAGCGGACCGAGATGCCCACACGGACCCGAGCAGGCTGTTGGCTCGGCCCGCAACGGTTCGCGACGGCTACGGATGAGGAACTGACGCTCTACGACTGTTCCAACGGTAATCTGGCCCTGCTTATGCGTGGCCCCTGGCTGCCGCGATGGGCAGGCGGCGACGGCGAACTGGTCCTCTGTACCCGAGGGACCGCCCCGGACATGTTCGGAGTGGTTCAAATGATTGTTATGCCGACAAAGTAGTCGCTTGCCGAGTGGGGCGACCGCGGATTACTCGTCGAACAACTGGGCGCCGCCGACCGTGCTGGGCGAGATGCCGAGATGCTCGTAGGTCTTCATCGTCACGCTTCGCCCGCGACGGGTGCGGGCCAGCAGGCCGGCCTGGAGCAGGAACGGCTCGACAACGTCCACCAGCGTGTCGTTCTCCTCGCCAAGCGTCGCGGCTACGGCCTCTATGCCGACAGGGCCGCCGTTGTACGTGTCGATTATCACGCGTAGAAACTTCCGGTCCAGCTCGTCCAGACCCAGCAGGTCGATCCCCTCCAGCTCCAGGGCCGATTCGATTGCCCCGGAGGTCAGTCGGCCGTCGCCTTTGACCTGGGCATAATCCCGGCAGCGGCGAACCAGACGGTTGGCTATCCTCGGCGTGCCGCGGGCCCGGCGGGCAATCAGGGCGACCGCGTCTTCGTCGTACTCGATGCCCAGCATCTTCGCCGTCATCCTCACCCGATGAACGAGGTCCGCCGGCGACCAGAATTCCAGATGGTGCTGGATGCCGAACCGCGTACGCAGAGGCGGGCTGAGCAGCCCGGCACGCGTGGTCGCGCCGATCAGTGTGAAGGGCTTCAGCGTCAGGTTGACCGTTCGGCTGTGCATGCCCGAATCGATCACGAAGTCAACCTTGAACTCTTCCATGGCCGGGTAAATGTACTCCTCCACGGCCGCGCTTAGACGGTGAATCTCATCGATGAATAGTACGTCCCCGTGTTCCAGATTGGTCAGTATGCCCACCAGGTCGCTCGCGCGGGTCAGTGCCGGGCCGGAGGTCACCTTGATGGTGGCGCCCATTTCGTGGGCGATCACGTAAGCCAAAGTGGTCTTGCCAAGACCCGGCGGGCCGTGAAGCATAACGTGCTCCATCGGCTCGCCACGCTGAAGAGCGGCCGTGATGGAGATACGCAGCTTCTCTATCAGGTCCGTCGAGCCAATGCACTCGTCCAGCCGAGTCGGCCGAAGGGCAACGTTGAGTTGCTCGTCGTCGGCGCCGGTGGAACTGCTGGAAATTATCTTTTCTCTCGCCATCGTCTCCGTCGCTATTCCCGGCTGCTGAATTTGGCCGGCCCGTTCGCTATCTCGCTCCGGCCTTCAACTTGAAGGCATGCCGAATGATCTCCTCCGGCGAGTCCGTCTCCGGCGCAACCGCCAACACGCGTTCCACCAACGCGGTCGCATCCACACGCTTCTCGCCGAGTTGAATCAGCACATGCAAGGCCTCCGTGGCCGCTTCCGACAGACGCTCGGGCTCACCGCCGACGGGACGGTTGCACGCCGCAAAATCGTCCACTTTGTCGTGCAACTCGGCAACGATCTGTTGGGCGGTCCGCTTGCCTATCTCAGGCAACGTGGCAAGGTACTGCTCGTCCTTCGCTACTATGGCCGCCGCCACCTGAGAGATCGGCTTTGCCAAAGCACGCAACGCCTTGCGAATACCGATGCCCTTGACCGTGGTGAATATCTGCAAAAACCGGCGGTCCTCCTCGCAGCAAAACCCGATAAGTCGCGGGGTCTGCCCGCCGCGGGACGGGTCCCCGTCAACGTAGTGGATCGTGTGCAGGACGACCTCCTGCCCCAGCTTGCCCCGAAGGCGCTCCACGTCGCAGGCCGGGACCAAAACCTCGTACCAAAGACCCGAACCCGTGTCGATCACGGCCTTCGCCTCGGTGAGCTGTTCCAGTCTTCCTGAGATACGAGCGATCATAGGTTGCACATTGTACCGGCTGGTCCGACGATTGGAAACGAGCCGGCGCGGGAATTCACTATTGCACTATTTACCAAAATCATCCGCCGGCGGATGTTACCCGCCGACCAGCGCACAGCGCCACGGCCAGGGCGTCGGCTACGTCCGCCGGCTCCGGCAGCTTCGCCAGTTTGAACTCCGTCCGAATCGCATATTGCATCTGACGTTTCGACGCATGCCCGTTGCCTGTCAGGCTCTTTTTGATCGTGGTGGCCGGCAGGTTCTTTATGGCCGTGCCGGCCTGTTGGGCCGCCAGAAGAATCACCCCGCGGGCATGGCCCATCAGTATCGACGTCCGCGGGTGCTTGTAGTGCGCGTATAGATCCTCAATGGCAACCACATCAGGCATCAGCTCGGCCAGCAGCTCGACCAGGTCGGCGTGAATCTGTCGAACACGCTCGGCCAGGTCAGTCCCGCCGTCGGTACGGATCGCCCCGGCCTCCACCATCACCGGCACATCGCCGCCAAAGTCCACGGCCGCGTAGCCGGTGACCTGCAAACCAGGGTCAATGCCAAGGACGCGATACTTCAAATTGCCCTTTTCCTTTTCCATCAGATCGTCATGGAAAACACCCCGGCAGTAACCAATGAGCCTTGTCTATTCCTTCCGCCACGCGGTCCCGCCGCCGCCGTCTTCCAGCGTGATGCCGATGGCGGACAGCTCGTCGCGAATTCGGTCGGCCAAGGCGTAGTTCTTCTCGCTACGAACCTGCTCACGCAGGCTGATTAGCATCTCAATGAGCTTTGCTTCCAGCTCGCCGCCGCCTTGGGCAGCCGGCGGGGTTTGAAACAACCCGAGAATCCGCGCGTTTGCCACGAGCGACCGCCCGACGCTGGCCAGGAGTTGCTCGTCCATTTCGCTAGCGCAGGCCTCCAGATGATTGGCGTCGATGTAGCGGTTGATCACACCAACCAAGTCGTGAAGCGTCGCGATGGCGCCGGCTGTGTTGAAATCGTCTTCCATCGACTGTTGCATCTGAACGCGCAGGTCGAGCACCTCGCTGACCAGTGCACGCTGTTTCTGGTCGGCGGTCTGCGCGTATAGCTGGTGCAACTGCTCGCCGCTGTCGTACACGTTTTGACCGGTGATCCGCTGGATTCGCTCGAACAGGCGGTAGAAGTTCTTCAGGGCCCTTTCCGTGTTGACCAGCTGCTGGTCTGAAAAATCCAGCGGACGGCGGTAGTGGGTGCTCAGTACGAATGTCCGGATCGTCTCGCCGCTGTAGCGGTTCAGAAGTTTGCTGATCGTCCGGATGTTGCCCAGGCTCTTGGACATCTTATCGTCGCTCAACTCACCGCCGGCCAGCTTGGTC
>JABMQG010000303.1 GCA_013203365.1 Planctomycetota bacterium
CGGCCGGCCAGGGCGATCGGGCAGGGGCCGTCACCCGCCCGGCTTCACTGGCTGATGGCCCCGACCGGGAATCGCCGGCCATGGAGGCCGACGGGGCCTATACCCCGGGTGAGCGGCCGACAACGGCGGCCGACTTCGACTATCGACTAATCGACTCGGCCGAGGCCCTGGCGGAGTTGGCTGCGTCGCTGGCGGGCGTTGGGCTGCTGTCGGTGGATACAGAGACCACCAGCACGCGCCCGGTGTGGGCCGAGCTGGTGGGCATATCGCTTGCCTGGCGGACGGGCGTGGGCTACTACGTGCCGATTCGCGGACCTATGGGCGCCAAGGTGCTGGATACGCAACTGGTCCGCAGCAAGCTCGGTCCGATCCTCGCCGATCCGAACGTTCGCAAGGTAGGGCACAACCTCAAGTACGACTGCATCGTGCTGGCTCGGGCCGGCATGCCGCTCAAGGGCATCCACTTCGACACCTACCTGGCCGCCCGCCTGCTGGACGCCGATGCACCGGGCAAGCTCGACGACGTGGCGATGCGGATGCTCAACCACCGCTGCATCCCGATTAGCGACCTGATCGGCTCGGGGGCAAGGGCGATCACGATGGATCAGGTGCCCACCGACATAGTGGCTACCTATGCAGCCGAGGACGCCGAGGTGACCCTACGGCTCACGGAGGCCCTGCAAAGCCGGCTACAGGACGAACAGCTTGCCGGGCTGCTCGGAGACGTGGAGTTGCCGCTGCTTACGGTGCTGGCGGAGATGGAGCTTGCCGGAGTCCGCGTGGATCGGCAGGAGCTGAAACGCCAGGCGGCGGGGCTGGGCAAGCAGGCCGACGCCCTTCGCGACCGAATCATGGTGCTGGCCGGGGAGCCTTTCAACCCCGACAGTCCCAAGCAGTTGGCGGAGATACTGTTCGGAAAGTTCAAGTTGCCGGTGCTGAAGAAGACGAAGACCGGTCCGTCGACCGACGCCGACGTGCTGGAGGAGCTGGGTGTCGTCCACGAGCTGCCCGCGGTGGTGCTGGAGTATCGGCAACTGACCAAGCTGCTCGGGACGTACCTGGGTTCGCTTGCCGAGTGCATATTCCCCGGCGACGGTCGGGTGCACGCGTCGTTCAACCAGGCGGGTACCGTTACCGGTCGGCTGTCGAGCAGCTCGCCTAACCTTCAGAACATCCCCATCCGTAGCGAGGTCGGCCGGCGGATACGGGCGGCCTTCGTCGCCGAGCCGGGCTGGGTGCTGCTGTCCGCCGACTACAGCCAGGTTGAACTGCGGATACTGGCCCACCTGTGTCAGGACGCGACGCTGATGGCTGCCTTTGCCGCGGACGAGGACATACACCGGATCGTGGCGGCCGAGGTGTTCGCAGTGCCGGCCGAGGATGTCACGCCTGAACAGCGGGCCAGGGCCAAGACGGTGAACTTCGGCATCATCTACGGCCAGACGGCCCACGGGCTGGCCCGCACGCTGCGGATCGGGCGGACGGAGGCCCAGGAGTTCATCACCGCGTACAAGGGTCGCTTCCCGGCGATCGAGGCCTTCCTGGCCGAGTGCGTCGAGCAGGCGAAACGATGCGGGTACGTCGAGACGATACTCAATCGCCGGCGGGCCATCAGCGAGATAGCATCGCGCAATGCGCCGCGGCGAGCGGCCGCCGAACGCATGGCGATCAACTCGGTGGTGCAGGGCTCGGCGGCCGACCTTATCAAGCTGGCGATGGTCAACATCCACCGCCGAATCTCGGCCGAGGGGCGCCCCAGCCGAATGCTCCTGCAAATACACGACGAGCTTGTCTTCGAGATACCCCAAGCCGACCTGCCGGCCGAGCAGGCCATGGTCGTCGAGGAAATGACCTCGGCCATGACGCTCCGCGTGCCTTTGAAGGTGGACACCGGCACAGGCGTAAACTGGATGCAGGCCAAGTAGGCCCGCTACCCCACAGGGGTTCGAATGATTCGATGAGATCCTGGGCATCATGGCGAACGGCTTTCGCCGGTGAGCGGTGACACCCGTCCAACATCCGACCAGAATTTCCTTGACACAACGGGGTGGGCACTGTAATACAATTTACGCTCTGTGCTCCGCTTCCTGACGGTGGAAGCTGGTTTCGTATTTCTCTATGGTACCCGATTGCTCTGGCAGGATACCGCATGGGCAAGAACCGGTCATTCGCAATGGGATCTGCCCGTTCGTGCTCACCATAGGCTTTGTCGGCTTCTTGTTGCTCATGACAATGATGCTTATCCACCACTGTGGTGGGTGGAAACGACTTCAGGCTTTGTTGAAAGGAGGATGTATCATGCTCAAGCGGCGTATTTTGTTATCAGTGGCGGTTTTGATGCTTTTCGTCTCGGTGACTTGGGGAGGCGAGATATCTTGGACTTTCCAAGACACCAGCATCGGATACATGGGCCCCGTAGCGTTAGGCATGCGTGACGGGCATGTCTGGCCGGTCGTTTTTTCGGGCGGGCCCATTGCCGCTCTGTATCCAACGGGCTGGCAGGTCGTGGGTGAGAACCTTCTTCTTGGTCCTAATGTAAAGGCGGCAAGCAGTCCTACCGGCGAGGTGGCCGCTGTTAATCCTGGCAACGGAATCGTCAGCGGATCCGCCGGGTGGGAATTCATCACAGCCGAGGCTGTTGCTTTTGATGGTGCTGGGCGTCTGTGGACCGCCAACCGCTTTGGGGGCGGTTGGGTCGAAGTGTCGTTTCGGGACGGCGGACGCTGGCACTCCCTGCCCGCAGTGCAACAGCCTTCCAACGGTAGTCTGTCCTTAGCTGTCGGGACGCATGGTGAGGTCGGTCTGGCTGTCTCTTCTGGTGGTGGTTTCGACTACTACCACTACAGCTCCCTGACAGGCGGGTGGACTGCGACCCAAAACAGTATCTCGCAGATTCCAATCGACAATGTGACTGGCCTGGCATTCGACGCGCATAACATACCGCATATCGTTGGTGTGGGTGCAGGGGCGGCAGTGGCCTATGACTTCGATGTCCGCACCGGCTCCTGGCAGGGCTCTATCCTGTCAGCCTCAATGGGACTCAGTCCAGATACTTTCATGCCAATCGCCGCCAGCGAAGAGGCCATCGGCACCGCCTTCGCGATGAACGACAATCTTTACTATTCAAGGAACGAGGACAGCAACGGATGGACAACGTCTGTTTTGCCACGTAACCCGATGTTACCATCCGCTGCTTCAGACAGTGTAGGCTTCGGGTACGACTACCAAGGTCTGCCTCTGATCGCCTACACCGCAGGCGGAAACATGTGGCTCGCCTATGATCCGATCAGTATTCCCGAGCCCGCCACCATGGGCTTGCTGGCCTTGAGCGGTATGGCCCTGATCCGCCGGCGACACGCTGCGTGATCTGACTCCAAACACAGTCAAGTACCAAACGGGCGGTCCTGCACGGCCGCCCGTTTGGTTGCGCTGACTTCGTCGAGTTCGAAATGTCCCGTTCGGGGTGTCGAAGCGAGCAAGGGCGTCAACTAACGGGCGATGTTAACGAGAGGGCGCGAGAGTTCAAGACACGCCGCAAAGGCGGCCGAACGGGCCATGGTCGTCGAGGAAATGGCCTCGGCCATGATGCTTCCGCGTGCCGTTGGCCGCATCCGCGGAGAGCTCAAGGCTCTCGGCTACCAGGTCTCCTGGCAGATGGGCTGCCGCACTGGTCACTTCGACGGACCTCGCTCTAGTCTAGCCAGTTCAGAATCGATCATATTGAGCAACTTGGCGGCTTCGTCGGGCCCGAACATGTAAATGTGCAGACCGTCTCC
>JABMQG010000304.1 GCA_013203365.1 Planctomycetota bacterium
ACGTTCGCCTGGCGACCATCGAGGGGCAGGTCAAATACGAAATAGATACCAATGGCGATGGTGACACTTCCGACACCGACGAAAAGGGCACGCTGGAAGGCTGGACGGTCTACCTGGACGCCGACCGCGACGGTCAACTCGACGCCGGCGAGGTAAGTACAGTGACAGGCGTCGGCGGGGCATACTCATTTGTCGGCCTGGCCGGAGGCCTTTACCGTGCCAACGTGATCGTCCCGACCACCCGGGGTTGGGTGGCCGTGACCCCCAGTTCCGCAAGCCGAGACGTGTCCGTCCCGGCCGGGCAAACGGTTACCGCCGCCGACTTCCTGGTTTCGTACCCCTACAACCCGGCCAAGCCGAACCTGGTCGAAGATAATAATGGCTTCCGCAAGTTTACCCCTGCTCTGGTCTACTCTCCACAAGGCGAGCTGAGCATCTTCTGGGACATCACCAACACCGGGACCATCGCTGCCAGTGTGTTTGCCGTGGACTTCTACGTCTCGGCGGATTCGGTCATCTCGCCGACGGATTTCTTCCTCGGCCGCGTTCGCATCAGCCAGACCCTGGCCCCAGGCAATTACGTGGACGTGAACCTGCAACTGACGGGCGTCGGCGGTCTGCCGGCGATACCCGCCGGGGAATACTACGTCGGCGTAATCATAGACGCAGCCAACGAAATCATCGAGAGCAACGAAATCGACAACATGGGCGTCATAAAAGAGGGCGACACCAACTTCTCGCAGCTTGAAGTGCGCTCTCGGCCCGACCTTCAGGACCGCGGCGACCAGTGGAGCACCTTCCCTGCCGGCGTCACACCCGGCCAGATGTGGAACTTGCAGTGGGACGTCCTCAACGCCGCGATGCCCGACCCAACCGGGGCAGGCCAGTCCAATGCAAGCAACGGTTTCCGTGTGGCGTTTGTCGCCTCGCGGGACCAGACGATTACCGTTTTCGATGACTTACTCGGTGTTGTCTCAGTCTCAAGCCTTGACGCCGGTGATTGGGCCGACGTGGATTTGTCCCTGTTGGCGTTTCCAAACATCCTGGCCGGGGACTACTACGTGGGGGCTATTATCGACCCTTACAGCGAGGTTGCCGAGGCCGACGAAACCAACAATATTGCCATCAGCCTGGATACCGTGCTCACCGTGTTGCCGACTGGGACGATGAGCGAAGGGACAGTCTACCTTGACGCCAACGGCAACGAGCAGATAGACGAAGGCGAGGCCGGCTTGCCGGGATGGCGACTTCGGGCGTATAGCGACGACAATAACAATGGCCAGCATGACGCCGATGAAGCCATCTACACCATGCAGACCGACGGGCTCGGGCGATATCCGCTGGCGGTGCTGCCGGCGGGGACCTATCTCATTGAACTGGCTAATCCGGACACGTCCATGTGGCGGCAAGTCGCACCCGTAGACAGCAGCTTCATACCGACACCACAGGAGGTGACAATAACCGCCGACAAAGAAGTCGTCGGAGATATCAACTTCGGCGTAGTCCAGTTCAGCAAAGTCGGCGGCACGGTCTGGCACGACTTTAATGGCGACGGAACATTCAACGACGGGGTGTTGTTCAACGAAGATGGGCTCGTCAGCGGCCTCGAGTGGGACGTCAGGTTCTTCCGAGACCTCAACGACAACGGCAAACTCGACACCGCACTTGGCGAGGTGCGGCAAACGACCATGAGCAACAACGGCGCATTCACCTTCTCTGCCGTCGTGCCCGGCAACTACGTCATTGAGGAGGTGATCCAAAGCGGGTACCTGGCGACCACCACCGCAAACGGGGTCACCGGGACCACCATCACCAGTGCCGAACTATCCGACGGGGTGTTCTTCGGCAATGCCCTTCCAGTCACTATCTCCGGCCAAAAGTGGTACGACCTCGATGCCGACGGCATCCGCGACGTCGGCGAGCCGGGCCTGGCGGGATGGACGATCTACATCGACTCCAACGCCAACGGCCTTTTTGACCCCGGCGAGCCTTCCACAGTCACCGACGGGGCCGACGGCGGGTACATATTCAACAACCTTCGGCCTGGCAGATATATTACTCGCGAGGTGTTGCAGCAAGGATGGATCCAGTCGCACCCGGGCACCGAGTATCAATATGATCAAATCTTAACAAGCGGCCACACCTACATAGGCGTTTTCGGCAACTATCAGTACGCCGAGATCCGCGGCCTGGTGTTCCACGATCTGGACGCCGACGGCAATCAAAGGCCGGAAGAGCCCGGCCTGGGCGGCTGGACAGTCGAAGCCTTCAGAGACGACAACCTCAACGGCCTCCGCGATGATCCGAACGAGGTGCTGATCGAGGTGCTAACCGGGTACGATATTCCCGCCACGACCGACGTCAACG
>JABMQG010000305.1 GCA_013203365.1 Planctomycetota bacterium
CCCTGCAATATGTGGCCGTGCCGGGCTATGCCGCCCTGATTCTACGCCGTGACTTCCCGCGGTTGAATATGGCCATGTCGATTATGCACCGTGCGGGGGGGTGGCTGGCGGGGACCGATGCGAAGTGGAATGGGATCGATCACCGGTTTACATTCCCAACCGGGGCCACATTGCAATTCGGCGTGATGGACAACTTGAAGGACCGCTGGAGGTACCAATCCGCCGAATTTCAGTTTATCGGGTGGGATGAACTTACCGAGATTCAGTTAAACGAAGGGGAAGAAAACCCCTATCTCTTTTTGTTGTCGCTACTTAGGCGCCCGAAGTGCAGCAAGCACGATCGGCCAGACCAAACCTGCTACGTGTGCCGGACCAACGGTCCGCTACAGCAAGTCCCCCTAAGAGTGCGGTCTGCCTCCAATCCTGGCGGCGTGGGGCACCAATGGGTGAAATCCCGATTCGTCACGGATGACGCGATAGCGGCGCTCCAAGACGGGCAACCGCGGGTATTCTACGCCGACGAGGCAAATGAGGATCGGGCCTTCGTGCCGGCCTTGCTGCGAGATAACCCGGCCCTGGATTACGATGAATACGTGAAGGGCTCGTTGATGCAGTTGCCGCCCATCCTCCGCGCCCGGCTCTTGGCCGGTGACTGGTCGGTGATCGAAGACGCCCTGATCCGGCTGGAGTGGCTGCGATACTTCACCATGCGAGGCGAGATTTTAGAACCGCTCAACGCCGACGGGGACAAGATCGACGAGATTCACGACGTGCAATGTCAGCGGTTCGCCACGATCGACACGGCCGGCACGAGCAAGCAGAAGGCCGAGGAAAAGAAGGGCAAGCCTGCCTCGTGGAGCGTGTGCGGCATCTGGGACTACTGGCCTAAGCCCGACTTCCTGTTCCTACGGCACGTGTGGCGGGCTCGAGTAGACTACATCGATCTGCGGGCTCGAGCTGAAGAGGTGCTTGGCCAGTGGCGCCCAAGCCGGGTGTTCATCGAGAACGCTCACCTGGGCCCGGCGTTGATCGGGGACTTGAAATTGGCGGGTCTGCCAGCCGAGGGGCTAAACCCCGTGACCAAGAGCATGAAGGGGCAAAGCGGCGTGCCTGGCAAGGTCGAGCGGGCAACTGATCTGCTGAACCGCCTGGAGGCCGGCAAGCTGTTCCTGCCGCGGCACGACAACGCTTGGCTTCCCGTGCTGGAATCCGAGTGGCTGTCTTGGACGGGTCTTGTGGATCAGCCCGACGACCAGGTGGATATGGCCTCGTACGCTGCTGGCCATGTGGGCGCCGCGGACCAGGCGGCTGGCAGTAAGCTCGACTTCGCGTTCTGGAAGGGGCGGGGGACCGGGAAGATGGCGCTACCGAGGCGATTCTGACATGGGCCGCTATAGACAGGGGACGGCCTGTCCGGTGGACGAAGATTACCAGCCCGGGGCTGCTGGCGTGATATTTCGTCCGGGCCCGAACTGGAAGCTGAAATCCGTGAAGGCATCGGCGTCCCCAACGTCAATCGGGTTGGAAAAGTTCGTCCGATTGTTGGGGTCGACGATCGCGGCCCCGGCGGCGCACGTGCAGTTGGTAATCACGAGCGTCCCCATAGCGTTGCTCGCGTCAAACGCCCCGCCGACACCGATATGGAGCGTGGTGATCGTGTTGTCCCCTAAGTGGCGGATGGTCCCACTGAGGCAGTGAATTACCGTCTGGGTGGCGATTCCGGGCCCAAACGTCACATCTGCACTGCCGGTCACCCACGTCGTCGTGCAATCGTCATAGATTTCACAAATGGCGTTTTCTCCGGCCGTCAGCGTGGTGATTTCCGCCCGGGGATAGTGGGTTCGGACCTTCCCGTTGCCCTTGACGGTCACGGTCGCCCAAAGGCCGTCATCCATCGGATCGGCTCCCAGATCAACTTCCCCCTCGTAGATCATCAAAGTGGACGTGTTTTTGTAGCTGTCGATCTGAACGGCGTAGTTGTCGTCTGGGCTACTGCCAGTCTTGTAGACGATCGCTGTACAGATATACGTGGCCGTGTCGAGCTTGATGCGGCCACTTCCGGCCCCCGAGCCTTCGCCAATGAAAAGCGGTCCCCCTTCGTGCAGAAGCGCCAATGGGCGGTATTCGTCGTAATCCAGCTCTGCACCACCGTCCTGATCTTCGTTGAGTCGCGGCAGGCCGATGCTGCCCGTGTAACTAGCCCAGATATGCAGCCCCCCCAGGTCTACGCCGGAAATTGCCTCCAGGGCGTACAGCATACTGACACTCGAATCCTTGAAGTGGACGAAATCCCCACTTGTCGGCAGGCCCATTGAATCATCCGAGATATCTCGGAAGTTGGCTGCCGCCAGCACATTCGGCCCAGCGTTCGCCGTGGTCGTCGCCTGGCTAAACGTCTGATCGTCGCTTGCGTCGCCGTCCGCCTCGGTGGCCGTCACGGTGAATGGCTTCCCGGCCGTATCGGCCGTGAGAGTCACGTGCGTGGTGCTATCGCTGGCCGTCACCTCAGCAAACTCGGGAATCTCCGTGGCGTTCCAGGCCGTGGTCATCAAGCCAGTCACGTTTGCCACCGTGGCTGCCGTGGCGGTGACCGTGATGGACTTTCCGTTGATCGTGGCCGTGAAGGTGTCGCCGATCCCTACATTCGCAGGGGTGAGCGTGTCAATTTGGGCAACCGCGAGAGCGTCGCCACGCCAGAGTAAGGTAGCCATGCCTAATCATCCACCTACAAGAGGGGTGAAGCGTGGCTGCCTGCCGTTCCTATTTTATGCAAAAGGGTGCTTGACAACTAGGCAGGTGTTGCCCAATAATTAGGCAGAACGATACGAGGCAGCCGCATCGGCGGAGTCCGAGCGGCAAAATGACGGTTTTCTCGCAGCTTTTCCTGAAGCCTGGCACTTACCGAGTGGGTAAGCGTGCCCACACTCTCAGCAGGGCTGATCTAGCGGACTATGTGTCCGGTACACGAAAGGCGCTCAAGGCGGGGCTGCACGTGCCGGTTCTCACGGCGCATACAAACCCGGGTGATCCGGACGGTGGCCCCCAAGTCTCGCGTTCCGCCCTGGATTGCAAGGGCTGGCTCAAGGGCCTGACTCAGCGGAAGAGCGACGGCGCCCTCGTGAGCAAGTTGGATATCACCGACCCCACGGCGACCGAGGCCATCAAGAACGGTTCGGTGAAGTTCACCTCCCCCGAAATGGTGGAGGGCTTCACCGACGGCACGGGCCGCAAGTTCGGCCGCATCTTCCGGCACTTCGCCCTGACACCCAAGCCTCGCGCCCCGGCTCAAGGGCCAATGGTCGCGATGCAGTTCTCACTTGACGACCTGGAGTCCGACGACATGGCCGACGACCCCAAGCAATTTGCGGATGACGAGGACAAAAAGAAACCGGCGTTCCTAGACGACGAGGAAAAGCCCGGCATCCCGATCGACGAGGACACCGAGACCGAGAACACGGCTGCGGAAGAAAACCCGGACATGCCACCGGACGGTCAGGAAGGCCAGAAGGCCGCGGCCATCGTGGCGAACCTCGAAGAGTTGGGTGTGATGCTGCCGGCCGATTTCGACTTCGGTTCCGAGGGAGCAATGGACATCATGCTCGCCGCGCTCAAGACATCGGTTGCCGCCAAGCAAGAGGCCGACACCGAGCTCGATGAGGAAGAGGAGGACCTTGCCGTGAACGAGGAGGCCCCCGTCACGTCGCAGTTTTCCGAGCACGCGGACCCGCAAGTCCGGAAGCTCTGGGAGGAACGAAACAATTTGAGGCGAGAGAAATCCACGGCGGCGCTTTCCGAGGCGTGCAGTGGTCTTCCGCCCGCGCTGGCCTCCAAGCTCCAAGCCAGCGACACGGTGCAGTTCGACGATGAGGGCAACCCGAAGGCGAACTACACGCCTGCCGAGGTGGCCGAGCTGGTCAAGAGCACGATCCCCGCCAAGATGCTCCAGTTGTCCGAAGACGATGTTGCAGGCGCCGTCGACGAAGTGGAGCACCCGGAAGGCGATAAGCACTTCAGCGACACAGAGGTGCAGGACGGCCACGTGACGCCAGAGCAAGCGAAGGAAGTTGCCGACGAGCTGGATAAAGACGTCTGGCACCCGCCGTCGAGGCGATACGTCGCCAAGAAGGAAGGCGATGGATTCATGCCCGGCAAGCCCAGGGACAGCACGCCGCCCCAAGCGACAAAAAGGCGAGCCGGCAAACAGAAGGCCGCAACGGCGACCGCGTAAACCAAACGAGAATTACGACAACCCTTTTTGACACGGAGTTCAACCCATGCCCGGCTTCACATCAGGTAACACGCCTGGATTCGGTACCGCCCTCGAAACCGAAGAATCGCAAGTATGGTGGGCCGGTCGCGATAACCAGCACATGATCGCTACGGCGAATGTCACGTTGAAGGCCGACGAGGTCGATGCCGGCAACACGCCGACCAGCACCATCCGCGGCGGCACCATCCTCGCCATTGAGGCAGGCAGCGGCATCGAGGCGTACGTGTACGACCCGGATGGCTTGGGCGGGAAAGACTGCGCGGCCGGCGTGTTGGAAAACGCTCAGGATATGCTCGTGTCCAACACGAGCACGGACCGCTTTATCAACATGATGACGCACGGGCTACTGAAGGGGAGCGAGTTGCCTAACATCGACGCTCAGGCCCGGGCGCAGTTGAGCCGGTGCGGATTCATGTTTGACGGGGCAGAGCCGGAAGGTGCGGCGTTCCTGGTCCACGCGAAGCGGCGGATTTATTGCGACGGAAGCAGAACCGTGACAGCCGCAGACAACGGATGCCACTTCATCTACGGAGGGACGGCAGACGGAAACTTCACGTTGCCGACGATTGCCGTGGGCTTGTCGTATGAATTCACCAATGTCGTTGACTTCGAGATGGCCATTACAGGCGACAACAACATCGTTGCGCTGCACGACCTTTCGGCCAGCACGTTGACCTTTACGACGGGATCGGAAC